>JBNMNM010000341.1:0-3777 GCA_051275585.1 bacterium
CTCTTGTTGGTTTTTTTGGTGGTGGAATTGGTTTTCTTCTTGGTCAAGAAGCTGTTTTTCTTTTAGGTGAACTATTACAAAACTCTAAACAGGCTGTTGAGCAATTTGCTCATCCAATTTCAAGAGCGGTTGGATGGTCAATTGTTGGTATTTTTATTGGTTCTGTTGAGGGTGTTCGTGCTTGGTCATGGAGAAAATTAAAAGCTGGATGGATTGGTGGTTGGATTGGTGGTTTAATTGGCGGTTTAGTTTTTGAGTATACTCAACTATTTTTTCCTCAATTAGTAGTTGCTCGGTTATTTGGATTGATTTTGTTTGGGGCCTTAATTGGTATTGGTTATGGACTTGCTGAGAGTCAACTTTCTCGTGGAATGCTTAAAATTTTGAATGGACCACGAAAAGGAAAAGAAATTCTGTTAATTCAGAAAAAAACAAAACTAGGTTCAAGTACACAGGCTGATATTTTATTGCAGGAATATCAAAATGTAGCACCTCTTCATGCAGAATTTACTCTTAGTAAAAGTGAAATTATAATTCATTCTACAAGTCCAAATAAAGAAACACGAGTCAATGAAGACCCGATTCAGAAGGTTGCGTTAAAAATGAATGATGTCATTCAAATTGGTTCTGTTAAATTACTTTATTTCTACAAATAGGACACACTTATGACATATCAAAAAAATTCTTTCATTTTTCTTTTTTTCTTTTTTTGGGTGACTCAAGGATTTGCATCTGTTCGGATTTCTCAAATTGATGCATCAACCCTTCTTTTAAATCAAAAAATTCGTTTGTACATTAGTGTTACAGATCAAAAAGGAAGTCCTGTTTTAGGTTTAGAACCTAAAAAGTTTCAGATTTTAGAATCTGCTACAGGAAAGAAGTATCAAAAGAGTACTCAGCCATTTTTATTCAAAGCTGGTTCGAATTATGAGGAGGGAATTCACTTCCTTTTACTTCTTGATAATTCAGGAAGTATGTATCGAACCATTGAAGGGAAAAAGGCGAAAACAAAAGAAGAAACTCGGATTTATCAAGCAAAATCAGCAATTCGAACCGTTTTAAAAAGTATTGCCAATCCAAAAGATAAAATCGGATTAGTTGTTTATAACTCTTTTTATACTCCGCTTTCTACATTAACTTCTGATTTAGCTGAAATTGAACGTGGGTTACTCTCTATTCAATATCCAAAGAAAGGTTCTTACTCAGAAATTTATAGTAGTTTATGGTTAGCAAGCAAAGAGTTTACAAAACGTTCAGGAAGAAAGGCGATTATTATTTTATCTGATGGTGAAAATAGTCCTCATTTTGTTAGTACTCAAAAACCACATCCTGTGTTTGGAAAAAAATACTTTTCTTATCAAAAGTCGATTCAGGCACTTCAAAAAGAAGGAGCTTCTGTTTATGTGGTTCACTTTGGAAACAATCGACAAGATCGACATTTAAAAAAGATTGCACAAAAAACAGGAGGAGCTTTTTTTAAAGCAACAAATCAAATAGAACTAGCAAGTGTTTATAGTCGAATTGTAGATCAAATTCTTAATGAATACGTCATTACTTATCCTGCAAGTATGGATTATTCACAACAAAAACATGTTCGAGTAGTTTATCAAGAGGGAAACCGTAAAAAATATGTAACTCGTTCTTATTTTTCTAGTACAGTTTTTGGAAAACCACTTAAAGAACTTCATTTTTGGATTTTTATTCCTTTCTTAGTTGCCATTTTAGGGCTATGGGGATTATCAAAAATTAAATTTGAATTTGTTCACAAATCCGCTTCGTTAGAAACATTGTCCCATTCAGATAAAAATTTTGCTCCAACACTTCTTTCTTTAGGAGAAGGAAAAACTGTAATTGGAAGTTCAAGTAGTGCAAATTTAAAACTTGCTCGTACAGGTGAAATCCATGATCAACATGCGACCGTTATTTTTAATGAAAAGAATAAAAGTTATACTTTAGTGGGACAGGGTGATCTTACGATTAATAATAAACCTGTTACTCAGAAATCTTTGGAATCTGGTGATGTCATCACAATTGATGGAATTACTATTGTTTTCGATGAAGGAGAAAAAAAATAATGAATGTATGTCCTTGTGGTTCTCAAGACCAATTTGAAGAATGTTGTGCTCCTCTTCTTGCTGAAGAAAAACAAGCAGAAACAGCAGAGCAATTAATGCGATCTCGTTATACTGCTTATACAACAAAAAATGTTGATTATATTATTGCAACAACACTTCCTAAAAATCGAAATAATTGCGATTTAGAGGGAATGAAAGAGTGGGCTGAAAGTGCAACATGGGAAAAATTAGAAATTGTTCAAACCAAAGCAGGGCAAACAGAAGATAAAGCAGGTGAAGTAGAATTTATTGCTCATTTTTCTCAAAAGGAAGAAAAGAAAGTTCATCATGAACTTTCTACATTTACAAAAGAAAATGGTCAGTGGTTTTTTGAGTCTGGAAAAACTCCAAGCAAACAATATATTCGAACTGCTGAAAAAGTAGGACGAAATGATCCTTGTAATTGTGAAAGTGGAAAAAAATATAAAAAATGTTGCGGAAAAGCAGCATAATTATATTAGAAAAGTAATTTTCTATAAGCATCCTCTCGTCAAGAGAGGATATTCAAAATAGCTTAATTTGATGCTTTTAAACTTTAAGGCTGAGTCTTATTCTTTTTTAACATGTGAATACCATTATTAATTAATTGTTGTGCAACTTTTGCTTTTTGGGAAAATGCAGCATCCTCAATTTTTTGTAATAATGTTGTAAAATAACTTGGAAGATCATCTGTACTTTTTACAATCTCATTAATTGTACCTGAAATTGTTCCCGTCATAAAATGAGGAACTTTTGATAAGTCATAAAAACTTTGCAGTAGTTTTTCTTGTAATTCATCTGAGAAATTAAAGTGTTCAGCTTCTTCAAATATATCTGTAGATGTCTTTAATGTCAGTTGTTCTTGAATAAGGTATTGCTGTAATGTTGAGACTAGTTTTTCGACTTCAAGAGGTTTTGTTAAATAGCCATTAACCCCCAGTTTTTTAGCTTTTTCTTGTGTTTCATGAAAAGCGTCAGCAGATAAAACAACAATAGGAATTTCTGCCGTTAGAGGTTCCTTTCGAATGGCTTCTGTTGCTTGTAAACCATCCATTTTAGGCATATACATATCCATAAGAATTAAATCAGGTTGTAGTTTTTTTGCGAATTCTACTCCTTCTTCTCCATTATGAGCCAAATTAATTGTTAGTCCTAACTCTTTAAATAATGCCTTGATCATAATTTGATTTGTAAGGTCATGCTCAACTACTAAGATACAGTTTTTGGGTGAAAATTTGATATCCTTCCACGAAGATTCTTGTTGTTCCTCTTCTTGATCTATGTTTGTTGTATTTACAACTAAAGGTAATTTTACAGTAAATTTTGATCCTTTTCCTTCTTCACTCTCTAAGTAAATTGATCCTTGTAATAGTGCAGTCATTTTTTTGGTAATTGTTAACCCTAAACCTGTTCCACCAAACCATCGAGTTGTTGAACCATCAGCTTGTTCAAAAGCTTTAAAAATAGCGTGCATTCGTGATTTAGGAATTCCAATTCCTTCATCGTCTACTTCTAAAATAAACCATTCATCACTTTCTTTTTTTGCTCTTAAAATAACAGTTTTACCTTCTTTAGTAAATTTTAAGGCATTACTAACTAAGTTCATCAAAATTTGATTTAGTTTAGTTCGATCAGAAAAAATAATGGTTGGAAGATCTGGATCAAATTCAAATTTGAATGTAAT
>JBNMNM010000342.1:0-3754 GCA_051275585.1 bacterium
CTTCCCTGTTCCTGATTCCCCTGTAATTAAAACGCTATGATTTGATTTTGCAATTTGAGGAAGCACAGAAAGACCCTGTTTCATCACAGCAGAACGAAACAAAAGATAAGGCTTTAGAATCCTATTAAGTGGATCTGTTGTAGCAAGGCTAGTGAATCGAGCTTGTAAAAGGTGAAAAGCCATTTGAGCTAACTTTTCTCCTTCTATAGGTTTTTCTAAAACATGGTTCACTCCTAACTTAATTGCATGTTGTGCTAAATCAAGTGAGGTTTTTGTTGATGTTAAATAGAATAATCCTTCTGGATTTAAAGATTTATAGAGTGGAAACAAATCCATTGCACTACCATCTTTCAGATATAATTCTGCAACAATGATATGAATTTGCTCGTGGGCAATAATTCGTTTTGCACTCCACAAATCACCAGCAAGATGAAGTTCTGCACCAAAACCTTGTAATGTTCGTTTTAGGTTCCGAATCGTACTAGGATCATGATCCACCACTAAAATGGAAATCCCTTGCAAATCAACAGTTTTCTTTTTTTGATGTCGTGTAACCTCACAAGCTTGAATTGGTAATGTCTCAAGCCCTGAAGATTGAAGAGATTTCTCCATCATAGTTTCTTAGTTTTGTTGAGGAACCATTTTAAATTGATTATCTTCATCCATTGTCACAAGAAAACTTCCTGACAAGTCACTATTTTGAAGAAGCAATTTTGATAAAGGACGAATAATCATGCGGTTAAATGCGTTCTTTAAAGGTCTTGCACCATAATTTTCATCAAAGCCTACATGTTGGATTCGTTTATGAAAACTCTGGTCTAATCTAAGTGTGATTTGGCGATCAATCAGTTTTTGATTAAGAACATGGATCTCTCGATCAAGTAGACTCTTCATTGCTGTTTCATCTAGATGTTGATACTGAAGAGTTCCATCCAAACGACCAATCACTTCAGGTTTTAAGTATCCTTCAAGTTGTGGTAAATTCGTAGTAATAAAAATGATAGTATTTTTAAAATTAACAACATGCCCTTGTGTGTCTGTTAATCGGCCATCATCTAAAATTTGAAGCAACAAATCACTAAAACTATGATGTGCCTTCTCAATTTCATCAAATAGAATCACACTATATGGATTTCTTCGAACTGCTTCTGTTAAAATCCCACCTTTTTCGTAACCAACATATCCTGGAGGAGCACCAATTAGTTTAGCTGTTGCATGAGATTCATTATATTCACTTAAATCAAATCGGATTAAAAACTTTTCATCATTAAAAAAGTATTGTGCTAATGCTTTTGCCGTTTCTGTTTTTCCAACTCCACTAGGCCCCATTAAGATAAAACTTCCTAAAGGACGACTTTGATCAGATAGACCTGCATGTGCTGCAATTAATGTATCTGCAATCTCAGCAATTGCCTCATCCTGTCCAATGACTCGATCTTTTAAATATGATTCTAATTCAAGAAGATTTTCTTGCTGAGTGTGAAGAATTCGTTCAACTGGAATGCCTGTTGATTTTGAAATTACTTCTCCAATGTGTTGGCGACTTAATTTCCATAATATATCACATTCTTGAATTTTCACTTCTAGTTGAGGAATTTTCTCATATTTAATTTGTGAAGCATCTGCAAAATTTCCTTCACTTTCATGTTTTTGTAAAAGAAAATGAGCTTTATCAAGCTGACTTTTTAACTCAGATACTTTTTTTAATTCTAATGTTTGTTTGTCCCATTTTTCATGATCAACTTGATACTGTTCTTCAAGCTCTTGGATCTCACTTGCAAGAGCACTATTTTGGGGTGTTGAACTGAGTAGAATTTTTTTACTTCGAATTAAGGCATCAAGTTCAAATAGTTCAGGTGGCATTGAGTCAGCACTTAATTTTAATGCTGCGGATGCTT
Organism: bacterium; assembly: GCA_051275585.1. Classification (GTDB taxonomy): domain Bacteria; phylum SAR324; class SAR324; order XYD2-FULL-50-16; family JBNMNM01; genus JBNMNM01. Next base: position 1,899 of record JBNMNM010000342.1, read on the forward strand.
CATCAATAATATCAATTGCTTTGTCTGGTAAAAAGCGATCTGACATATATTGATCAGATAAATAAGAAGCGGCTACAATCGCTTCTTCTGTGATATCAATTCCATGATGAATTTCCATTTTTTCTTTTAAACCCATCAAAATTTGAATGGTATCTTCTTTTGTAGGTTCTTCTACTTTAACTTTATGAAATCGTCGTTCTAAAGCGGAATCACTTTCAATATATTGTTTATATTCATCTTGAGTAGTTGCACCAATACAGTTTAATTCACCACGAGCAAGAGCTGGCTTTAATAAATTAGCCGCATCCATTGCACCATCAGTTTTTCCTGCACCAATGAGTAAATGAATTTCATCAATAAAAATAATTGCGTCTCGACCTTGGTCTTTTAAAAACTTGATTAATTCTTCAATTTTTTCTTCAAACTGACCACGAAACTTGGTTCCAGACATCAGCATTCCCATATTCAAGGAATAGATGACCTTTCCTTGAATAATATCAGGAACCTGATTGTTATGAATTAAACCTGCAAGACCTTCAATAATTGCCGTCTTTCCAACTCCTGGAGATCCAACTAAAACAGGATTATTTTTTGTTCTACGACATAAGATTTCTTGAACTCTTCTAATTTCAAGAGAACGACCAATTACAGGATCAAGTTTTCCTTCCTCAACAAGATCATTTAAGTTGATTAAATAATCAGGAGTTTCAGATTCTCCCTCTCCTTCTGGAATTTCAACTTCGAGCTGTGGAAAAATCTTTTTATAATTTGCTAAGAAATCAGCTTCAATAATTTTATCTCGACCCTTTTGGATTGAGTTTGATGACGCTAATGTCATCCATTCAGATAATTTTGATGAAGGATTAAGTTGTTCTAATTTAATTGAATCTGCGGTTGGAGCTTGTTCAATAAGACCAATAATAATTTTGAGTTCATCCTTTAAATACTTTGATGAAATACTATTTGGATTATTAATTAAACCTAATAAAAAATGAGCTTCTGTAATTTCAGTATTTTTTCTATTTAATGCTTCTGACTGAGCAAGTTCCATTGCTCCAGTAATAATTGGATCAAGAGAGTGCATAAATTTTCCTTTCTAAAGTGGTAAATTATAATCAATATTTTTTGTTAGCAATCTAACTTTTCGAGTGCTAAAAATCAATAAGGCAATGCTAAACAATAAATTTCTATTTGTTTTATACACAAAATTGAATAAAATCGTTATTTAGAAAAGAAATATCTTAATCAATTCTTAGATTAAGGAGAAAAATTGAAGCGATTTTTTAAAAAAATGAAATATTTTATTTTCATCTTTTTGTGGATGACTTATTCCGCTTTATCCCTACAAGCTAATGAAGCTGTTACTGTAGTTACGACCCATTATCCTCCATTTCAAATTCAAGAAAATGGAAGTGTTAAAGGGATGTCAACAGAGGTTGTTCGATTGTTATTGAAGGAAGCAAAAATTTCTGCTCGATTCTTTATTTATCCTTGGTCACGAGCATATAAAAAAGCAATTAACAATAAAAATGTATTAATTTATAATATCTCTCGAACTTCCAAACGAGAAAAAACTTTCCAATGGATTGCTCCAATTACAACTAACAATGTATATTTATGGAAACTAAAATCGAGAAAGGATATTTTGATTCGTTCGCTTGAAGACTTAAAAAAGTATAGTTATGGAGTGCTTAAATTTGATGTAAAACGACATTATTTAGAAAAACAAGGAGTAAATTTAATTGAGATTGTAAATCGGGATAAATTGAATATAAAAAAACTATTTCGAGGAAGATTTGATTTAATGCCTTATTCTGAAATTGCCTTTGTTTATCAAGTAAAAGTATTAAAGCTAG
>JBNMNM010000343.1:0-3751 GCA_051275585.1 bacterium
AAAGTATCAAAAAAGAATCTATAATAACTATTTGATCTAAATCAAATCCCTCTTTGAATTACAAAGGAAGAACGATGTTTGCAAAATTTTTCTTTGAACACTTTGGTGTTCCACCTCATGTAAAAGAAAGCCTTAAAACTGATTACAAGAACACTGATCGGTTAATGCTAATTTTGAACATTATCCAATGGATAGTTGCAGCAGCTGTTTCATCTAACATGCATGGTTATTATAAACTTGGTATTTTTGGCGGTGGTATTGCTGTCGCATTATCAACTTTAGCATTCATTTTCTTTCGTGGTGAATTAATTGGTCGTTGTATACAAGCAATTACATTTACAATCTTTTTGATGGTTTTTGTTCAACAAACCAATGGACTTGGAGAAGGGCATTTCCAATACTTTATTACTATTGCAGTTCTTATTGGTTATCGAGATAAGGTTCCAATTTTAGTAAATACGGTTGCAACTGTTGTTCATCATTTATTTTTTACTTACTGCCAAGCAACAGGTGTTGAACTTTTTGGTGTTAAAATCGCTATGTTTACATGGGGAAATATTGCTCCTTTGATTTTGCATCTTTTTGTTGCTGTTGTTTCCGTCTTGATTGCTATTTACCTAATTCATAAAACAACAAAACAATTTTGCGAAAGTGCAAGTGTTAGTAATGTATTTCAAAAAGCTTCTTTAGGTGAGCTTGATGGTCGTGTTGATGCTGAAATCGCAAATAAAGAGTTTGCACTTCAAGTTAATCAGTTCATGAAAAAACTTGAAAATATCATTATAAGAGTTGATACCAATTCAAATGATTTAGCCTCAATGTCAGAGGAACTTTCTGCATCTATTACAGGAATGAATCGAACAACAGAAGATATTACAGAAAGAACAGGTGAAGAGGTTCGTACCATTGAAAAAGCAAAACAGATTTCTGAAGAGACAATTGTAATGTCAGTTGAAACTCAAAGTTTGATTCAAGATACGCAAAATGTAGTTTCAAACATGGATAATACGGCAGAAGAAGGAACAAGTAGTATGCAACATGCAAATGAGTCCATGCACAAAATAGAAAATAGTAGTGCTAAAATTGGAGGAATTGTTACTGTTATCACTGAAATAGCAAACCAAACTAATCTATTATCACTAAATGCCGCAATTGAAGCTGCAAAAGCAGGTGATTTAGGAAAAGGTTTTGCTGTTGTTGCTCAAGAAGTTAGAAATTTAGCCGAACGAAGTAATACTTCTGTAACAGAGATTCAACAATTAATTGAAGTCAGTAACCTTAATGTTCAAGAAGGTGTGAAGACAATTGAATCAACAGGACAAGTCTTCCAAGTCATCATGGAACAAGTTCAAACTATTGCAAAAACACTACTTGCAGTAAAAACTTCTTTTGATAGTCAAATCAGTCAAATCCAAGATATGGGTTCACAAATTGAAAGTGTCTTGGATGTAAGTCAAGACATCTCAAATTCTACGACTGATCTATCATCCACTAGCCAACAAATTGCTGATGCATCAATGCAATTAAGTAAAATTGCTGATGAAAGTAAGGATGATGTTAGTTTTTTCCGAATCATAAAAGCATAATTAATTTTGATGAAAAATATTTTTGGAGTTTGTTTACTTTTAATAGGAATCGGAGCAATTTTTATTATTCCTTTATTGCCTTTATTGCCTTTAGAGACCAATCGAGCTGTAAAGGCTTCCTTTTTTTCTGAGCAAGCCAACCAAAGTATTGTTTATTTTGGATATATTCGTTGTGGCAAGAGTTGTCCGATTACTCTCAGTACATTGAGTCAATTTTATAAACTAAAAAAACGGGAAAAACTTCAAGTTATTTTTGTAAATTTAGACCCTTTAGAAAAGAAGAAAGTTGTTCGTAATTACGTAAGTCAGTTTCATCCTCACTTTTTGGGCTATCGTCCAGAAAGAGCTGAGTTAAAAAATTTCCAAGATATTTTTGGATTAAACTTTCGCCAAACCTCAGAGTCAAATATTGACCATCGAGGCCGAGTTTATTTCCTAAAAAAAGAGAAAAATGAATGGTATCTAAAAGCGAGTTTAAATGAATTTGCTTTAACTCCTCAGAAAATCCAAAAGACCTTAAGTCAGATCTAATAGAAAAGAATCAAACCTTCTCCCATTAAAAGAAGGTTTGAAATTCTAAACCTTTTAGAAACAATTGATTTTAGTCCTTAATCTACAAACAAATCTTTGTGAAGAATTCCATCTGATTTAGGGTTGTAACGATACTGTTGAAAGTCAGTTACTCCCTTCTCAGAAAGAAGAGTTTCATCAATAAAATTCTGGCCTGTAAGTTCTCGTTTTTTCTGTTGTCAAAATTTCATAGGCAGCATCAGCCATGATTTTTGGAGATCGACAATTCTCAAAAACTTCTGTTCCACCTAAGGTCATTTCAATTGCTGCTGTAGCAATAATGGTTTGTGGCCATAATGTATTTACAGCGATTCCATACTGCTTAAATTCTTCAGACATCCCTAAACTTAGAACGGTCATTCCAAACTTAGAAAGAGCATATGGAGCATAATCTTTGATCCATTGAGGAGCAAGATTAATTGGAGGTGATAAACTTAAAATATGTGGATTCTCTGACGTTTTTAAATAAGGAAGAACTGCTTGTGAGCAAAGAAATACACCTCGTGAATTAATACTTTGCATTAAATCATAACGTTTTACTGGAGTTGCCTCAACAGTAGTTAGACCAATCGCACCAGCATTATTAATTAAACCATCAATTCCACCAAATTTTTCAACAGTAGCTTCTACCATTTTTTGAACTTGATCTTCATAACGAATATCAACTTGAATTGCTAATGCTTGACCACCAGCCTCTTCAACTTCTTTAGCCACACTAAAAATCGTTCCTTTTAGTTTTGGATGAGGTTCCGCCGATTTTGCCGCAATCACAATGTTTGCACCATCTTTTGCAAAACGAAGAGCAATCTCTCGTCCAATTCCTCGGCTTGCACCTGTGATGATAATGGTTTTTCCTTTTAAGTTCGCCATATTCAATTACTCGCTTTCTAGTTCAATTAAAAGTTGTCTTGATTTAACTTGCTCTCCTGCTTGCACTAAAACGGACTTAATCACTCCATCTTTTTGAGTACAAATTGGATGCTCCATTTTCATCGCTTCAAGAATCAGTAAAGTTTGCCCTGCTTTGACTTCATCGCCAGCTTTAACAGAAATTTTACTAATTTTTCCATCCATCAAAGCTTGTAACTTTCCTTCTGCTTGAGCATCTTGTTCTTTCACTTGGTATGTTTGATCGACCAACGTTGAAGAACCACCTTGAAAAGATAGATAAACTTGATTCTCATTTTGTAAAAATTGAGCAGTTTCTTGAATTCCATCCAGCAAGAAAGTTATCTTTGTTCCTTCCTGTTTTAGAATATAAAAAGAAAATAATTGATCTTCAATTTTTACAGAATAGGCATTTTTTTGTGTTGGAGAAATGGTTACACTATAAGTTTTATCTTCAAACTCCCATTTATAATCACTTTCTTGATTTAATGAAGAATTCCAGCCTGTATACTGCTGATAAGAAGAACTCACCGCTTTCTGATGATGAGAAAGAACACTACCTAAAGCTAAAGGTAAAATAGATTCAGGTTTTGAGAAATGATAATTTTTAAGAAAAGATGTTGTTGCTTGTCCTTCAATAAAAGGATCAGTTTGTAACACATCTAATAAAAATTGTTGGTTGTGAGTAATTCCAAATAGAACCGTTT
>JBNMNM010000344.1:0-3735 GCA_051275585.1 bacterium
ACAAACTACTTTTGTAGAAAACCTTAAAGGCATTAAGCAGAACACCAAAAAACGAACCTATTCACAATTTAGAAAGTCTCTCCACCACTGGAATCAAGGAGATTTATTGGATATAATCCAATCACAGACTGAAATAAACCGTGTTTCTTTTAGACGTGTGAACCCTTACCAAACCAGCATAACATGTCCCACTTTGTTGGGAGGGTGTGGTCGGGTGGAAGAGAAATCCAGAAAAAGCCAATCAGAATTTGAGTGCCTTCATTGTGGCCTGAAGGGGAAAGCAGCTTTTTTTGCCTCTCTCAATATTCTAAAAAATGGTCTGGATTTGCAAGTTCCTACAGTCTTGTACTCAAAAAGATATAAAAAGACATAGAACACCATACTTTTTATAACTGTTAAGTAGTAATATCTAAATTTAAGTTTCAGGATCAGTATTTTTAAAGAGGTCTTTATGGTTTGGCTGATTGGTGCAGGAATTATGGCTCAGGACTATGCTAAGGTTTTATTAGCATTAGGAACCCCTACAACTGTTATTGGTCGTAGTGAACAGTCAGCAAAGAAGTTTCAAGAAAAAATAGAGCTTGAGGTTCAAATCGGTGGTTTAGATGTTTGGTTGGAAAGTAAGCCTGAGATACCTGAAGCTGTTATTGTTGCAGTAAATGTAGAACAACTTGCAAGTGTAACATCTCAATTGATTGATTATGGAATAAAACGAATTTTACTGGAAAAACCAGGTGGTGTTGATCAAAAAGAAATACTTCAATTAAATGATTTAGCAACAAAGCACTCCACAGAAGTATTTATTGCTTACAATCGTCGCTTCTATTCTCCAGTGCTACATGCACAAAAAATGATTAATGACGATGGAGGAGTCACTTCATTTAATTTTGAGTTTACAGAGTGGGGACATCTTATTGAAAAATTGGATAACCCTAAAGAAGTGATGCATAATTGGTTGTTAGCAAATTCTTCTCATGTCATTGATCTTGCATTTTTCCTAGGTGGAAAACCAAAAGAAATATCTTCTTATACAACAGGCACTCTGAAATGGCATCCTTCTGCATCTGCATTTGCTGGTGCTGGTATTTCTGAATCAGGTGCACTGTTCTCCTATCAAGCCAATTGGGCAGCTCCTGGACGATGGGGCGTTGAAGTGTTGACAGGAAAACGAAGATACTATTTTCGACCAATGGAACAATTACATGTTCAAGAACTTGGAAGTGTCAAAGTTGAAAAGGTAGAAATTGATGACTCTTTGGATCAACAATTTAAACCAGGTCTTTACTTACAAACTAAAGCTTTTTTGGAAAGACAAAAAGATTTTCTGCTAACACTTGAAGAACAAGCTTCCAAAGTGAAAATTTATTCTAAAATTTGCTCATAGCAAAAAATACTATGTAATTATCAGTAAACAAGATTTATTTTTCTTTGATGATTAGTGATTGTATTTTGTTTAACTTAAAAAAATTATTGATCTATTTGCAAACTAGATAAATATAAAAGGGTATATGGATCACCAAGACTTTTTTACAAACTATTTTGAAGTAATGAAGCAAGGAATTCAGTCTGTTAATATGGATGACTTGGAGAAATCTGCAAGATTAATTAGAAATACTTCAAAGGCTGGAAAGAAAGTAATGATTGTTGGTAATGGTGGGAGTGCTGGTATTGCTAGTCATATGGCTGTTGATTTTACAAAAGCAGCAAAAATTCGAGCCACCTGTTTTAACGACTCAAATCTAATCACATGTTTTGCAAATGACTATGGGTATGAGTATTGGGTTGAAAAGGCATTGGAAGCTTATGCTGATGAAGGTGATTTAGTAGTATTAATTAGTAGCAGTGGAACTTCAATTAATATGATTAATGCTGCAAATAAAGCGAAAGAAATGGGAATTACGGTGATAACATTGTCTGGTTTTTCAGAAGATAATCCATTGAAAAAACTAGGGGATGTTAATTTCTGGGTGAATAGTAAAGGTTATAATATTATTGAAATGAGTCATCATATTTGGCTTGTGGCAATTGTAGATTTTTTAATAGGTAAAATCGAATATTCAGCATAATCAAAAAAGAGGAAATATGAACATTCTGGTAACAGGCAATCAAGGCTACATAGGCTCGGTATTAGTCCCTATTTTGCAGGAACGTGGTTATAGTGTAACTGGTTATGACACTGGATACTTTTCGAATTGCCTTCTAGAGCAGCCTGTAACTAAAAAATATAAGCATATTAAAAAAGATATCCGAGATATTTCGATTGAAGATTTAGAAGGAATTGATGCTGTTATTCATTTAGCAGGGTTATCTAATGATCCATTAGGAGAGCTTGTTCCTAAATTGACTGAAGACATCAATTTTTATGGAACAATGAAATTAGCAAAATTGGCAAAAGAAGCCAAAGTAAAACGTTTTGTCTATTCATCTTCCCAAAGTATGTATGGTATTTCTGATACTGATAATGAATTGGATGAAGACAATAGTGAAAAAAATCCAATTACAGCTTATGCTAGAACAAAGTGGCAAGCTGAGTGTGAATTGAATAAACTTGTTTCTGATGATTTTGTGGTAGCAAATTTCCGTCCCTCTACTGTGTTTGGAGCTAGCCCTAGACTTCGTTGTGATATTGTGTTCAATAATCTGGTTGCTTGTGCCTATACAACAGGGAAAATAGAGATTAAAAGTGATGGAACTCCATGGAGGCCAGTGGTGCATGTCAAAGATGTTTGTCAAGCTTACATTGCAGGGATTGAAGCTCCAAAGGAATTAGTTTCTGGAAAAGGTTTTAATGTAGGAATTCCTAATGGAAATTTTACGGTAAGAGATCTTGCTGAAGCAGCACAAAGATCAGTTCCTGGCTGTGAATTAATTTTTACAGGCGAGCATGGAGCGGACTCTAGAACTTATCGTGTAAGTTTTAAGCGAATTCTTACTGAACTAAAAGATTATTACAAGCCTTGTTGGGATCTTGATAAAGGTGGAAAAGAATTAGTTGAGCTTTTTGAAAAAGTTAATTTTACTGAAGAACAATTTCGAGGAAAAACTTGTACTCGGCTTTCTCAATTAAACTATTTAACTGAATCAAATCAGATTAATCAACATCTACTTTGGCAATAGTCGCAATAATAGTATGAATAGTGATATTAGTAAAACGATTCAATTTTGCAGAATCTGTCAAAATAAAAATCTTACAGAGATCCTTGCACTTGGAAAGCAGCCTCCTGCTAATAGTTTACGAAAAGATCTAGATGAAAATCTTCCAGAAATTCCACTAACGATAAAACATTGTGATAATTGTAAAACAATTCAATTATCTGATACTGTGAATTCGGAATACCTATTTCGTGATTATGTTTGGGTTACAGGAACTTCGAAAACGGCTCATCAACATAGCCGTTTTTTCTATGAAGAAATGGTCAAGAGAAGCAATGCAGAGAAGTTATTTGTTGTTGAAGTTGCCAGTAATGATGGCACCTTTTTAATTCCTTTTCAAGAAAATGGACATCAGGTCTTAGGTGTGGATCCAGCAAATAATATTGCTGAAATGGCAAATGAAAAAGGAATTCAAACAATTAGTGATTTTTTCGGTGAAAAAGTTTCTCAAAAAATTGTTGAAACAGAAGGAAAAGCTGATGTTGTATTTGCTAGAAATGTGATTCCTCATGTAGAAAATGTTCATGATGTAATTAAAGGAATGGCAAATACAGTAAAAGATGATGGAATTGTTACAATCGA
>JBNMNM010000345.1:0-3734 GCA_051275585.1 bacterium
AGCTATTGTTTCTGTTTGGTTCGCATTATCAGAATTTTGTTCAATATTGGAAACCATTTGTTCCATTGAGGAAGATACCTGCTCTGCTGAAGCGGCTTGTTCTGAAGAACCTTCTGCCAATTGTCCTGAAGCAGAACTAAGTTCCCTACTTCCAAAAGCAATATTATTAGAAGCCTCTTTAACTTGGCTTGCAATCTCTCTTAATCCTAAGACCATGCTTTTCATGGCTAAAAGCAATTTATCGTTATGAGAACGTTCTTTTATATTAACTCTTAAATCTCCTTCCGCAATTTTTTCTGCAATTTCAGTAATCTCACTGCTTGTTTCAATTAATTGATTCAGATTGTCTTTCAGAGAATTAAAATCGCCTTGGTATTCTTCTCTAATCGGCTTAGGAATCTCTCCTTTACTAATCAACTCTATATATTTTCCAGCAGTATTCAATGGGAAAATTAAAGCATCTAGTGTTTGGTTAATTCCAGTAACAATTTTTGCAAAATCTCCCTTATGTTTACTAACATCTGCTCTTATATCTAATTTCCCTGCAATTGCTGACTTTGTAGTTCCCTCTACCTCTTCTGAAACTGCATTTAAACTATCAATCATTCGTTTTAAAGCTTGCATTAACTTATCTTTTTCTGAACGGTCTTTGACTTCAATATCAAGTTCGCCAATAGAGATACTTTCGGCAACCATTGTTATTGAGTTTAGACTACCAATCATTACCTTTAAAGCCTGCATTAACTTATCTTTTTCTGAACGCTCTTTGACCTCAATATCAAGTTCGCCAATAGAAATACTTTCAGCAACTATTGTTATTTGGTTCGTAGAAGTAATCAGCTGATTCAAATTATTTTTTAAGGCATTAAAATCCCCCTGATACTCTTCTGTAATTTGCTCAGGAATGTCTCCTTTACTAATCAACTCTATATATTTTCTAGCAGTATTCAATGGAAAAATTAGAGCATCAAGTGTTCCATTAATACCTATAACAATTTTCGCAAAATCTCCCTTATGTTTACTAACATCTGCTCTTACATTTAGTTTCCCCGCAATTGCTGATTTTGTGGTTCCCTCTACCTCTTCTGAAACGGAGTTTAAACTATCAATCATTCGTTTTAAAGCCTGCATTAACTTATCTTTTTCTGAACGCTCTTTGACTTCAATATCAAGTTCGCCAATAGAGATACTTTCAGCAACTACTGTTATTGAATTTAGACTTTCAACCATTCGTTTTAAAGCCTGCATTAACTTGTCTTTTTCTGAACGCTCTTTGATTTCAATATCAAGTTCTCCAATAGAAATACTTTCAGCAACTATTGTTATCTGGTTAGTAGAGGTAATTAACTGATTCAAATTATTTTTTAAGGCATTAAAATCCCCCTGATACTCTTCCGTAATTTGCTCAGGAATGTCTCCTTTACTAATCAATTCTATATATTTTCCAGCAGTATTCAATGGAAAAATTAGAGCATCAAGTGTTCCATTAATACCTATAACAATTTCCGCAAAATCTCCCTTATGCTTACTAACATCTGCTCTTACATCCAATTTTCCAGCAATTGCTGAGTTTGTAATTCCTTCTACCTCTTCTGAAATTGCTTTTAGACTTCCAATCATAGTCTTCATTGCAGCAAGTAGACTGGTAGTATTATCGCCAATTTCGATATTTGTAGTTAAATCACCTTTTGCGATTTTTTGGGCTGCATCTAAAACAATGGAAGGGTCGCCACCAAGTTGAAATAGAATTCCTTTAATAATAACGCCAGTAATCAACACTCCAATAACAACTGCAATTAAGGCAATCAAGATTATAACAGTGATACCTCTCTGATTTTCTGATTCAACAATAGAACCTAACTTATTTTGCTCTTTTTTTACTGAAAGTTGAACAAATTCAATAGCTGCCGAAATTTCAGGCCCCATTTTATCTAAATGGTTTGAAATTACATTGTTACGAGCAAAAATTATGTCGGACACTTTAGTTTTTGATGTTAGATAAACTTCTTTCATTTTACGGATATCAGAAAGCCATTTACGATTTTGCTTATTTTGTAATTTCTTGTCCAAAAGGTTTAGATTTACCTCCATTTTGGAAAGCTCTTTAACAACACGATTCGAATTTGATTTTTTATTATCATCAAGAAACCTAGCTTCATACAAACGAGCCAAAAGTAAATGTTCTAAGGACAAGGAAATAAAATAGAGAATACTCGTATTCTGATCATTCTTAGCTAACGCTAACATTTCAGTCAGCGTATTCTCCATACCTTTACCATTCACATTCAGCTTATTAAGAACAAGATCATCTCGCTCCTTTCTTGCTTTTATAACTAATTTAAATTTTTCCTTATATTCTCTAAAAGTATTGTATATCTGTTCAATTTTTATCGCTCTTTCTGGTTTTTGAATCTCATTTTTAGCTATACGTAGAAAACCATCTGTCTTTGTTACATATTGAGAATATTGATCTATATCTTTTTTAGATCCAGTAATAATGAAGTCTTTGACATTCATTTGAACCATTAACATATTGACTTGAACTCTTCCTGCTAAATTTGTATCTCTTGCCAAACCTCGATATGTCTTAAAATTAACAGAAGCATCATGTATTGTTCTATAAGAAAGCAAACTAATAACAACCAATAGTAAAATAACGGTGGAGAAACCAAAAATCAGCTTCTTTGCCAATGACAGTTTTTTAAACATTATTACCTTTATAAAATTAATATTTAATACTTTGATCTATCAATAACATAAAGCATACGCATACGCATACAAACTATTGATATTTATCTCATTAATAATAAAAATTACAAGTTTTTTTATTCTAAAAACTTACAACAGCCCTAATTCATACAAATATCCATACCTATACATGCAAAACCAAACTATTGTATTTTTAGACCAAAATCATCAAAAACAATCAACATTAAAACATAAATACTCTATTTTTTTGTATTACAAACTACCTGCCTAATTGATAGTCCCTTTCTCCACTAAAAATAACTAAATTCTATTAGTCATAAATAGGTAAAATTTAAAAAAATATTTATAATCAATAATGATATATTAGATAGTTTATTTAGAACTAATTGTGGCTGGCGGAATAATGCATTTATTGAAGATTCTCCTTTTTTGCTGAATACCAATTTTTACAAATAATATCATATCTTGATATCATCAATCAGTTTTCTTACTTTGAAAAACTCCCCCCACTAAAGTCTGTACTTAGGACACATCTCAATTATGAGAAAATTACATTTTTTAAGTGATTGATTTTGTTGATACCGCCTCATTAAATAGGCAGTTATTAAAATTAAGTAAAATCAGCATCTTAAAAAGATGTGTCCTAAGTACAGCAGTAAACTAGGGGGCTCTCCCGCTCATTTTTCGTAGGAAAAAACTCTGCATTCCAACTACCAGTAGAACAACAAGGTCATTTTCTAAAATAACTGCCTGTTGAACTCTCTCCCACAATGTCATTGAACTGAAGGAAGCGATTTTACGGTTGGATGGATAAAAAGAAAAAGATTAGTAGAGTTTTAGGCAAGAAGGAATCTTGCCTAAAATTAGAAATTAGAAATTTTCAGAATAGGAAAATTATTAATTAGAAATTTTCAGAATAGGAAAATTATTAATGCCTTACAAAATGACTATCATCAAGATTATCCCCTAATTTTACATTTAACCCTGAGCGATCTTCCAAATAGTTACTTTGAGAAGATATTACA
>JBNMNM010000346.1:0-3717 GCA_051275585.1 bacterium
CTTATAGAGCTTGAATTTGAAGGTACGAATCACGGTATTATCTCATGCAAATAATTGTTTTTCTTAACTAATTTGTAGATTTTTGTATCATATTTTATAAAATAATCCAATAAATAATATAGGTTTATTCTTTTTAAAATTAACTTGTTGTGGAAACTCCAACTTCTGAGTATTCGCTTTCACCCCCCCAGTAAACTCAATGTCGTTGACTTAAGAAATTTAGGAGACTTTTAACACAAATAACATTAAAAAATTTGGCTTTAATGTTGATGTTAAAATTGTTGTTTTTCTCAAAAAATCCTTAAGTCAACGACATTGCCAGTAAACTAGGGGGCTCTCCCGCTCATTTGTCGTAGCAATTAATTTGCCTGTTGGAGTCAGTACTTTTCCCGACATGGTTTGAAATGTTGTTGACTGTGAAGTCAACTCAATCTCAATAATCATATCTTGATCTTGTAAAGTAATACCTCGAATATATGAAGTATTTAGATCTAAACTTGTTGTTGGTTTATTAGCAACCAAAAAGGAAAATGCTCCTAAAGCATTATCGATTGCAGCCGTAATAAATCCACCTTGCACTACATGAGCAGGATTTTCATACTTTTTTTGAATAGGAAACCGTGCTTTGATTGATTTTCCTTCTACATACTCTAAAAACTCACCTTTCATTTCAAGAAAGCTTTGATATGGAATCTCCATTTCAATTCCATGAGGAGTTACAACATCGTTCATTTTTTTAAAAATCTGATCATTTAAATTCAAGAATATCTCCTTATCATTGATTCGATTAAAAATGGTTTTTCAACAAATAACTTAATTGCAACCTGACCTGCTCATGAATATTATAATTTTCAAGAGGAGTGGATTGATTTAATATTTCACGGGTTTCTGCTTGTTATCGAAATTTTGATAGGTCATGGCGATACTTATTTAAGAATTGCACGAATACTAAACTGAATAATTGATGAAAGTAATTCTTGTTTATCGAGCTTATATTCTGAATAAGTAGAGGCATTATCTGGAGATAACGGAGCAATCAATGTCTCAGTCATGACACCAACAAGTGCAGCCGCAATAACCCTTGCCTCTTGTTGTGCGAACTCACCAGATTGAATTCCTTCTTGAAGAACAACTTCAAAAATATTCGCATAATCACGACGATATAAAAGACGTTCTTCTTCAACAACAGGATCAACTGGTTCTGCAATGAGAGCATAAGCAATTCGGTTTCCTTGGATTGCCCGTTTTGCAAATGTTTCTAAAGCAAAAGAGATTCGTTCGAGGCAGGTTCCTTCACTATTGGCCGCAGTTGCAACCTTATCAACTTCCCATTGAGTTGCACGACGAAATACTTCAACACACAACTCTGTTTTTGATGGAAAATAACGATAGATTGTTCCTGTTGCAATTTCAGCTTTTTTTGCAACTGCACTCATGGTTAAAGCACGAAATCCTTCAGAAGCCACAATACTATGACCAATCTGAAGAATATTCTCACGAACTTTTGCTTTTCGTGCTTCAGTCTTTTCAGTAGATCGATATACCATTTTATAAAAAATGAATTATGATTCATCTCTTCAAGAAGTGAATCAGGTTTCAGCTCTTGAGTCAAGATTTTGATGTAATTTCTTCGTCTATAAAGGTGGTCAAGCTTCCAGTCAACAAGAGCTACCAAATCTTTCCACCGATACCAACTAAGACTGCAAAATTAACTAATTTTTTATTTTAGATAAAGTCATCACACATTATATGCTTTTTCTATCTTTCTGAATGACAATATTATTGATCTAGGAGGGGTCAGGCTAAATCAAAATATTAATTGTCATCTAGGATCAAATAGCTGTCATTTACAATCATTCCTTCTTTCTAAAGATTCCAATAACTTTATTTTCATAGCAAATACTATTCAAAAATAATTTGGAGAGAAATCATGACTAAATCATATATAAAAATTATTTTCTTTTTTGGGTTTTTACTATGCTCTTTTGGGCAAAATGCCTTTGCAGAAATTGAACTAGAAATTGATCCAATTGCATACGTATTAAAAGGGTACTCTTTTCATGTAGCCTATGCAGGAAAATCAACAAGACTTGATGCTGGATTTTTTGCTCTTGAATTACCAAAGGATTCAACAAATGAAAACTACACAGTTTCTTTTGAAGGTTCTGGGCTTAAACTAGATTATATTGGTAATCGAATTGATGGATTTTTCTCAGGAATTCAATATTCCAGAGCAAAAGTAAAGTTTATTTATGATGATTCTGAGGATAATTTAACAGAAGAAGAAACAAGTCGTTATATCAAAAACTATGGTGTTCGAATTGGGTATCGGTTTGGAAAAAAAGGACTTTATTTATCTTTTTGGGTAAGTGTAGATTACAACAAACTAGAAGGTGATGATGTTATTCTAGGTGGTAAAGAATATGATTTCAAAGACATCACATTTTTTCCTACGGTTCATATTGGATACCGATTTTAAAATTAAGTTGTTGTAAGAGATAAACGATATTCTTTTGGACTAACTGTTAACCAACGTTTAAATGCTCTAGAAAATGCAGCTAACTCTGAAAATCCACAGAGAAAAGCAATCTCTGAAATATTTAATGTTTGATCTCGCAAATAACCAATTGCCAATTTTTTACGAACATCTTCTACAGCTTCTTTAAAAATGAGATTTTCTGACTTTAAACGACGTTGTAAGGTTCTAGTACTAACACCCATTTTTGATGCTACTTTTGTAATGCTTAAATCCTCATGAATCAAAAGTTCCATAATCATTTGGTATAGTTTTTCTTTGAGATGATTATCACCATTTTTTTTTGCTAAACCTTGATCTGCTGAATCTTGTAAAAGTTTTACTAACCCTAAATCAGGATTTTTTGTAGGAGTATCAAACGTATTTGGTGCATAAATCAAACGATTGTAAAGTTGGGAAAAATTAAATTGAACACCTTCTCCAAAAAAACTAATGTACTCGTTTAAAGATTTAGGTTGAATATGTTGGAAACTTACTTCTTGTAGCTCAATCGGTTCTATTGCAATATTTTGAAGACATTTTTGAAAACAAGCTAAAGTAAGTTCACTTGGAGATTTTCCAGGTCCTTCGCCAGGTAAAGAAAAACTATGTTCTAAAATATCAGCTTGTGGGCTTCGTTGTATTTGAATAATTGCTTCTTCATGAACAAGACTATGGTACTTGCTGTAAGTAAGGAGCATTTCACTTAATGTATTTTGATGAATACTCAAATAATTAATGAGTCCTAGACTTTTAATATTAAACTCTTTGCCTAACAAAATACCAAACTGTGGTTCTCCTGTTTTCTCTTGAGCATACTTCCATAAGCGTAATTCATATTTAATAGGAACGAGTCCATCACTTTCTAAAAGGTCATTAAGAGGATAATCAATTTTTTGGGAAAGATCAGAAATATCAAATTTCCTTTTTTGTAAGAAATGAATAATCACACGAGTAATTGCTGTAGTAACGTATTTTTCTGAAAGCTCTTTTGTCATGATTTGCAATCAATGAGAAATATTTGAAGTTATTATCCTTAAAAATTAAAAATAGTCACGATTAACTATTTTATCCCTGATATCCAGTACCTTGCACTCTTTTTTGAAAATCAGGACATAAATAGGTTTCTTGAACCATTCGATCAAAACGATCATGCACAGACCAAAAATCATCCTTATTTTTTACTTTAAGATATTCTTTTT
>JBNMNM010000347.1:0-3708 GCA_051275585.1 bacterium
TCCATTAGGCTTTGTTGCTTATTCACAAATCAAGCAAACAAACCAAGCTTTGACTGGATCTTATTGGCTTGTTCCAAAATCATTCTACCAACCAATTCAACAACAAGCTGTTCTATTAAAAAAGACCACTCTAGCAGAGGCATTTTTGCAATTTGTAAAAACAAATAAAACTCGAAAATTGATTCAAAACTTCGGTTATTTGACACCATAAAATGGAGCTCGCTACGTGATTTCAGAAGGAGATCTAGCTGCACTTTTTGTTACAATAAAATTAGCAGGAATTACAACCATCATCCTACTAATTATTGGAACACCACTCGCATGGTGGCTTTCTCAAACTCGCATTAGAATTAAACCAATCATTGAAGCTATTATTGCATTGCCTCTGGTTCTTCCTCCTACCGTTTTAGGCTTTTATTTACTCATTACATTAGGACCACATGGATTTATTGGTGGTACAATGAAAGCTCTGGGTGGAAAACCACTTGCATTTACTTTTACTGGATTAGTAATAGGTTCTGTTTTTTACTCCCTTCCTTTTGTTGTTCAACCTTTGCAATCTGCTTTTACAGCAATTGGTCGTCGTCCTTTAGAAGTTGCATCAACATTACGAGCAACACCTCTTGATCAATTTTTTACCATTATTTTTCCTCTAGCACGTTCAGGTTTTTTAACTGCGGCAGTATTGGGGTTTGCTCATACTATTGGAGAATTTGGAGTTGTTTTGATGATTGGTGGAAATATTCCAAACTCAACTCAAGTTTTGTCCATTGCGATTTATGATCATGTTGAAGCTTTAGATTACTCTTCAGCTCATTGGCTTTCTGGGGGATTATTAATCCTCTCATTTTTGATGTTGATTTCGGTTTATGCAATCAATCGTCGTTTTGCGAAAAGAACATTATGACTATTTCCGCTAAATTTTTTTTCCATCGAGGACAGTTCAAACTTGATGTTGATTTTACTGTTCCTGCCTATGGAGTTACCGCACTATTTGGTTCTTCAGGATGTGGGAAAACAACATTACTACGAGCTATTGCAGGATTAGAGCATTCAAAAAATGGTTATCTCAAAGTTGGTTCTTCAATCTGGCAAGACCATACTCAATTTCTAAAACCATACCAGCGACCAGTAGGATATATTTTTCAGGAACCTAGTTTGTTTCCTCATCTTTCGGTCATCAAAAATTTAGAATATGGGTTTAAACGAATTCCAAAAAAAGAGAGAAAAATTACTCTTGATGAAGCTGTTGATTTATTAGGTATTGAGGAAATGCTTTCTCGAAATCCTTCAAAACTTTCTGGTGGAGAACGCCAAAGGGTCGCAATTGCAAGAGCATTGCTAACAAGTCCACGTTTACTTTTGATGGATGAACCACTTTCCGCACTTGACCAAAAAAGCAAAGCAGAAATTTTACCTTTTTTAGAACAACTCCATCAAAAACTGGATATTCCTGTATTTTATGTAAGTCACTCACATGAAGAAGTTGCACATCTTGCTGACTACTTAGTTTTAATGGATGCGGGCAAAATTCAAGCAATGGGATCAGTAGAGGAAATGTTTATTCGAACAGACTTACCATTAGCTTATGGAAATGATGCTGGAGCTATTATTGAGGCAAATATTGAGAAACATCTTCCTGATGACTTTCTTACTCAACTTATATTTTCAGGAGGGAATTTTCTTGTTGCACAAAAAGATTTCCCTCTAGGAAATCAAGTCCGATTAAGAGTACTTGCAAAGGATGTAAGTTTAACTTTAGAGCATCAACAAGGAACAAGTATTCTGAATATTTTTCCTGCAATCGTTCAAGAAATCATTGAAGAAAGTCGAGCTAAAATTCAAGTAAAATTAGATTTAAATGGAACTATTATTCTATCAAGAATCACCAAAAAATCAGCTCATGATTTAGAATTAATAGAAGGAAAAAAAGTTTATGCTCAAGTAAAAAGTGTTGCTATTATGACTTAAAATTAAATTAAATTACAAATTGAACAACTATTTCTTGCAATATCGTATCTTTAGATGTTTACCTGATACAAAACAACTTAGACATCTTTAGTCCTCTTGATTGTTATACAACCTATTTTTACTTGGTATCGAACCTCTATTTACAGGCTTTCCTATAGAACATCCAAAAACAGTGCAACTCTATATTCAACTGATTCCTAATGATGAACAAAATTTTCGAAAACTATTAGCAAATCGAATCACTATTTTTCCAAGTAATACTGAATTGAAAAACTCCCCCCACTAAAGTCTGTACTTAGGACACATCTTTTTAAGATGCTGATTTTACTTAATTTTAATAGCTGCCTATTTAATGAGGCGGTATCAACAAAATCAATCACTTAAAAAGTGTAATTTTCTCATAATTGAGATGTGTCCTAAGTACAGCACTAAAGTAGGGGGATTCTAAAGCTATCGGGTCGATGCCACTCTTTCGAGTGGTCTGACAAGCCCAGCCTTAATAGAGGTTTCCCCCTCTATTTCTAAATTTAGTGCGGCGTTGAAATCACGATCATGTGTGATTCCACATTCGCAAGTCCATGTTCGATCTCTCAAGGTGAGAGTATGGTTCAATTCATTGCACCTTTTAGTGGATGGAAAGTACCTATCAACTTTGTGAACAACTGCACCAGACTTTCGAGCTTGGTGGTCAAGAATCAAAAGAAATGAAGCAAACCCAAGGTCTGAAACCTTTCTACCCCAAGACTTTTTCATTTCAGCAATATCAAGATCTTCAAAGAAAAGGTAATCAAACTCTTCCACAAGGTTCTTTGCTAGTTTAAAATGATAGTCCTGCCTTTGGTTGGCTACTTTTATATGAATCCTAGCAAGATTCTCTTTAGCTTTCTTTCGATTATTTGATCCTTTCTTTTTACTGGAAAAAGATTGATCAGCTTTTTGGAGTTCTTTAAGACTCTCTTTAAGAAACAAAGGTGAATTAATATCAGTACCTTTAGATGGAGTGATGAAAGTCTTCAATCCAAAATCAAACCCTGCACTTTTACCTGTCATGGGTATTTTTTCGGTTGATTCTCCGACATCGCAACTAAAGAATAAATAAAAATCTCCTAATGAATCTCGTTTGATTGTGAGCGTTTTTATTTTACCAAGGATTTCTCGTGATTTGAAAAAACGATACTTTTTCTTTCCAATTCTAATTAAGTTATCGCCTAAGAGCTTGTATCCCCTAATGCTTTAGAGTAAATGATTTGTACTTAGAACGCTTACGAAAAGAAGGTGGTCTCAAGTTTTCCTTGCGGAAAAACTTGGAATATCCAAAAGCAATTCTTTCTGTGATATTTTGAAGTGCTTGAGCAGAAACATTTTTCCAAGAAGAATACTTTTTCCTCTTCTTAAGTTTGGTGATGTGCTTCTGAAGTTGGAACATGTGAAGTGTTTTCCCAAAGATTTTATAATACCTTCGATGCAGTGCGATACAGTGATTGAAAACCCAAGAACTGTTTCCAACCATGTCATGCAGTTGCTTGTTTTTCTTGCTCTTATAGAGCTTGAATTTGAAGGTACGAATCACTGTATTATCTAATACAAATCATTGTTTTTATTAACTAATTTAAGAATTATTGTATCAGGTTTTATAAAATAATCCAATAAATAATATAGGTTTATTCTTTTTAAAATTAACTTGTTGTGGAAACTCCAACTTCTGAGTATTCGCTTTCACCCCCCAGTAAACTAGGG
>JBNMNM010000348.1:0-3689 GCA_051275585.1 bacterium
ACAAGAACATCTCAATCAATAGCTCGTTACTTACTTGAGCAAGGTGCTACAGTTCTGCTCAATTATCGTAATGATTTATCAGGAGTACAAGAATTAGTTACTCCTGATAATCAAGATCAAGCTATTCCTATTCAAGGTGATGTTACTTCTCCTGAACAAGTTCAAAAAATGTTTGAGTGGATTCAAAAACGATTTGGCTATCTTGATGGATTAGTTAATGTTGTTGGTGAATACATAGAAGGACCCGTAATGAAACTCAGTTTTGCTGATTGGCAAAGAATGTTTCACTCAAATTTAGATTCCGTTTTTTTAATGTGTCAGACACTCTATCCATTACTTGAAAAAAGTAAATCTGGACGAGTGATTAACTTTGCTTACTCTAATGCAGATCGAGTTGTGGCATCTCATCGTGTTGCCTATCATATTGCTAATATGGGTGTGATCTCATTAAGCAAAACATTTGCGAAGGAATGGGGAAAAGACAAAGTTACTTGCAATATAATTTCGATTGGAACTCTTGCAAACTCTGTTACAAAAGATAGTGAAAACCCTGCTGATTTTATTCCAATTGGACGTTTTGGACAGCCTCAAGATTTATTTCCAGTATTTGATCTAATTTTCCGTGAAGATTCAACATATATCACAGGTAGTAATTTTATTGTTAGTGGTGGATATAATATTTAGTAGCTGATTTAAATCGTAACAATTCTATTTTATCTCAAAATTTTTATTCATAATATTTTTCTTATAATTGATAGAGCAAAATAAGACCATTCGTTCTTATTTTACGTCCTACCGTTCTATTTTCCTGCCTTCAAATTAATCATTCATTATGAATTCAGTTGTCTTACTAGTCGATTTTCATACATAATACCAACCGAAAACAAGGTTTATCCTTATAACAATTGACTTCCATACCCACACAATCCTAGTAGGAGACTTTATGGCTGCACGAATTCCAGAAGGTGCTGAATTTTTATTTCGTGATATTACAACTGAAGAAATTTTCACTCCTGAAGATTTTACAACAGAGCAAAAAGCAATTCTAGAAACAACTGAAAAATTCATCGAAACAGAAGTAGCTCCTCTTATTGAAGAAATGGAGAAAGGAGATTACAGCGTTTCTGCAAAACTAATGAAAAAAGCTGGTGAACTTGGACTTTTAGCTTTAGATGCTCCTGAAGAATACGACGGATTAGAACTAGATAAAGCAACAAGTATGATTGCCGCTGAAAAAGTAGCTTCTGGAGCTTCTTTTGCTACAACATATATGGCACATACTGGAATTGGAACTCTACCTGTATTATATTTTGGTACAAAAGAACAAAAAGACAAATATTTAGCAAAATTAGCTTCTGGTGAATTTATTGGTGCTTACTGCCTAACTGAACCAGGTTCTGGAAGTGATGCTTTAGGTGCAAGTACTTATGCAACTCTTTCTGATGATGGAAAATATTGGTTATTAAACGGAACTAAGCAGTTCATTACGAATGGTTCTTTTGCTGACGTTTTCACTGTTTTTGCTAAAATTGATAAAGAGCATTTCACAGGATTCCTTGTTGATAAAGACACTGAAGGTTTAACTGTTGGTCCTGAAGAAAAGAAAATGGGAATCAAGGGATCTTCTACAACTCAGATCATCCTAGAAAATGCAAAAGTTCCTGTTGAAAATCTATTAGGTGAAAAAGGAAAAGGACATAAAATTGCCTTTAATGTTTTAAACATTGGTCGGTTTAAACTTGGTGCTGCAACAATTGGAGTGTCCAAGGAAGCATTAGTTGAAGCTGTTAAGTACAGTAATGCTCGAAAACAGTTTGGTAAAAAAATTAATAGTTTTGGAGCTATTCAAGAAAAAATTGCAGATTCATTATCTTTAGCTTATGCAGGTGAGTCTCTAGTTTATCGACTTGCAGGACTTTTAGATGATCGACTTGCAACAGTAACAAAAGATACGCCTAACTATTATGATGCATACCTAAAAGGAATTGAAGAATTCTCAATGGAATGTGCAATTTCTAAAGTATTCTGTTCTGAAGTTGCCGCAAAAACGGCAGATGAAGTATTACAAATCTTTGGTGGTTATGGATTCGTTACTGAGTATCCAGCAGAACGTTACTACCGAGATGAAAGAATCAACCGATTGTATGAAGGAACAAATGAAATCAACCGACTTCTAATTCCTGGAACAATCTTCAAACGTGGAATGCAAGGCTTGTTGCCATTAATGGAACAAGGAAAAGTAGCAGTTAAAGCATTTACAACAGAAAAACCAGCTCAAGCTGATGATTCTGTATTTGGAAAAGAAGATGCTATATTAAAGAACTTAAAAACTCTAGCTCTTGCAATTCACATGATTGCAGGAGAAAAATTTGGTGCAAATATCGGAAACGAACAAGAAGCAATGTTAGCTCTTGCTGATATTTCAATCCAAATTGTTACATTTGAAAGTGCCCTACAACGTGCAAAGAAAATGTATGATAAAGCTTCTGATGAGAAAAAGAAGTTATTATCTGCTGTAGTAGAAGTTGCTGCTACACAAGGACTTGAAGTAATTAACAGATCTGCTAACAAGTTAGCAAATTTTGTTGCTGAAGGTGAAAAACTTGATGCTCTTTTAGATGGAATTTATCAATGGACTAAGTTCAGAGCTCCATCTTTACTTGTATCAAAACGTTTACTTGCAACAACTATGATTGCAGCAGAACGTTACATTTTCTAGTAATTAGAGTCATGAAATAAGCCTGTGTGTCTTAAGAAAATAGACATGCAGGTTTTTTTATGAAAATTTATTACTTTTTTTGTACACCTTTCTGATAAATAATACTCCAATACTCATCTATATATTTTTTATATTGTCCATTTTTTTTCATTTTGGATAATCCTCGATTAAACAGCATTATCTTTCTAGCATTATCCTTATCTTTTTTTGATAAAATTAAATGCAAATCAAATGCATAAGTAATAGTGATAAAGTAATCCAGTATTTAATTAAGGCTAAGTTGTTGAAAATTAAGATTTAAATGGATATAAAATACTGATTTACTTGTGCCTAAGTACTTACACAGATTTTGGGTAATGTGTAATTTGATTATAGTCACTAGAAGGTAGTGTTTTTTTCATTTGATAATAAGTAATACCTGGTTGTTGCAAAAAAACATCAATCCTGCCGTTCAAAAGTTTTTTATAATTTTGAATATCTTTTGTTACTCGATGAATTTTCAAGATTTTCTCTCTATCCATTTGGTCAAATTTTGCTCCATAAGAAAGCTTCCTTGTTGTACCAATATTTATTCCAATCAAATCTTCTAAACGATTCCATTTGAGTGGCCTTTTTTTAAAATGGAAAAGAACAGACTCTGAACGATAAATTACATCACTAAAATAGAATAGAGCCTCTCGTTTTTCATTTTTACGCCAAGTAGCAGAGCCATCTTCAACATTATTTCTTGCTAACATCAGAACTCGTGCCCATGGATAAAAATTATACTTAACAATAATTCCTTCCAATTTAAATGCATTTGTAATGATCTTTTAAAAAATACCATTTCCTTTCATAAACTTAGAGTATCGAGGAGGATACTCACCGACTGCAATGCTTACATAATTTGAACTAAAATTAGTTTTTTGATTTGACTCGATGGCTCTATTTTGTGTTTTAGCTTCTTTAGAAATAATACTTTCTTCACTTT
>JBNMNM010000349.1:0-3688 GCA_051275585.1 bacterium
ATATGAATACAGAACAGATTAAGGGTGTTGCTAGTCGTTTATATCCTCAATTACAAAAGCTTTTTGATTTAATTGAGAACTTACTTACATGGGCTAATCTTCAAATGGATGGGATTGCTAAAGATCCTGTGCTTGTGAATGTATCTAATGTTGTTGTTGGTTCATATGTTACTTTAGAAAGTTCTTTTCAGAAAAAAGAGATTACTTTTAAAAATCAAATTGACACTGAATCTACAGTTTTTGCTGATCGTACAATGTTCCTTGTGATCATGAGAAATCTAATTTCAAATGCAATGAAATTCACAGAAAAAGGTGGAGATGTTTTAGTTACAGGAAGGGTCAAAGGTGATTTTTATGAAGTTAAAGTTCAAGATTCAGGAGTTGGTTTTGATGTTGAAACCGTTCAAAATTTATTTAAGATTACAGAAGTGATTTCAAGAATGGGTACTGATGGAGAGCGTGGAACAGGATTAGGATTAATTTTAGTGAAAGAATTTGTAGAACTAAATGATGGAGGAATTCAGGTGAAAAGCTCGGCTGGACAAGGAACAACGGTTGCGTTTACATTGCCTCTGCATCAATAAAAGTTCAATTATACTGGATAAAAATTTTTGAAGGAGAAAGATAGTCGTGGCACAGAAAATTTCACTAACTGGAATCAAACCAACAGGAACCCCTCATATTGGAAATTATTTAGGGGCAATTAAGCCTGCACTTCAGTTAGCTAATGATTATCGAGCTTGTTATTTTATTGCAGATTATCATGCATTAACTACAGTCCGTGATCCGAAGCAACTAAAAGAACTTACTTACGAAGTAGCTGCAACATGGTTAGCGTTAGGACTAGATCCAGAAAATGTAATTTTCTATCGACAGTCAGATGTTCCAGAAATTTTTGAACTAAATTGGATCTTAGCCTGTTTTATGCCAAAAGGAGCATTAAATCGTGCTCATGCATATAAAGCATGTGTTGATCAAAATTTGGCGGATGGTGCTGATGCTGATGCAGGAATTAATACAGGGTTATTCAATTATCCAACATTGATGGCTGCGGATATCTTAATCTTCAAAAGTGATGTTGTTCCAGTAGGACCTGATCAAAAACAACATATTGAAATGGCAAGAGATGTAGCCTCTAGTTTTAATCATACATATTCAAAAAATATTTTTACTCCTCCTGAGCCTTTAATCCAAGAAGATGTAACCGTTGTTCCTGGAATTGATGGTCGGAAAATGAGCAAGAGTTACAATAATCAAGTTCCGTTATTTAGTACAAAAAAACAGTTGCGAAAACGGATCATGCAAATTGTAACAGATTCAAAAACAGTTGAAGAATCAAAAGATCCTGATACTTGTAATATTTTTGCAATGTTAAAATTATTTGCTACAAAGGAAACTTTAGAAGAAGTACGACAAAAATATATTCAAGGTGGAACAGGCTATGGTGATATTAAACAAATATTATTTGAGCATGTTGATGAACATATTTCAGAAAGTCGTGTTAAATATGATGCTTTGATGGCAGATAAAAAAGCAATTGATAAAGTTCTATTGGAAGGAGCAGAAAAAGCCCGAAAAATTGCTGGATCAACGCTTCAAAAAATAAGAAAAGCCATTGGAATGTAAAAAATAAGATTATTGGTATTAATGAGTATTTCAAAATTTAAAATATGGAAACCATTTCCATTATTAGTGATATCCTTTCTAATTTTAATGGGAGGGATTTCTATTTATGATTACGAATGGACCTATTTTTTATGGAAACACTCATGGCCTTCCTTTGCCCGTTTTATGGATCAAAGTGTTTTTCAAGGCAAAGCATTTGGTGGAACAGATTCTATCATTTTTATTTTTATTGGAGTTCTATTTAGTTATTTTTGGTTTAATCGTACTAATGCAACTCCTCTTCAGATTCGCTTCCGTCCAATCATTGGATATCTCTTCCTTTCTGCGAGTACTGCGGGTTTAGCTATAGTTCACTCTCTGAAATGGTCAATCGGCCGTGCTCGTCCCTACCTTGTATTTGATCAAAAATTTGAGTTTAGTTCATGGTTTTCTTTTGGTGGGCATTATATTACTCAAGGAAAATACTCTGGAAGTTTTCCTAGTGGACATACTGCAACAGCCGTTATGCTGTTAACATTAGCGTATGCTCTTATAGGAAACCCTAAAAGCTCCCAAAAAACAAAATATCTAGGCTATTTAGTAGGGTTTGTTTCCCTTCTTTTTGGTATCCTAATGGCTATTTCACGATCGATGGCAAATCGACATTGGATTAGTGATGGAGTTGGAAGTATTGGATTAGTTTGGATTACTCTACATCTTTTATTTTATCTTGTTTTAAAAATTCCACAACAAATTGAAGATTTAGAACTTCTACAAAAGGATGCTCCTGCATTTTGGGAAGGAAAGTTATGCTTTTTTGGCTTTTTATGTACTCTTGGAATTGTTAGTTTTCTTTTTGGTATTCGCTCCTTCTTTTTTCAAAGTCCTCCTTATTTATTTAGTCTGTGTTTTCTTGGTATATTTTTGTGTTTTATAGGATACAAAAAACTAGTTGTTTATCTACCGAGTCACTGGATGAAATCAAAAAAACTATACTAAAAACTTGATTCAGCCTAGAGAAAGTAATAACAGAAGAGCTTTAGATAAGGATGTTAAATTAATTGTAGAGGGAGTTATTTGATGACAAAAATAAATTTAGGTTCGATGCCAGATGAAAAAGGTTATTTTGGAGAATATGGCGGACAAGAGATTCCAGAACCATTGAAAAATGTAATGGATAATATCAATCAATCATATCAAGAAATTCGGAATTCTCCAGAATTTAAGAATGAGCTTCAAGAGCTATTTCAAAATTATGTTGGTCGTCCGAGTCCTGTTTATTTTGCAAAACAACTAACTAAAAAATGTGGTGGAGCAAAAATTTATTTTAAGCGAGAAGATTTAAATCATACAGGAGCACATAAAATTAACCATTGTCTTGGTGAAGCTCTTCTTGCAAAACATATGAAGAAAACAAAAGTTCTTGCTGAAACTGGAGCTGGCCAGCATGGAGTTGCATTGGCTTCTGCATGTGCGTTAGTTGGAATTGATTGTGAAATTCATATGGGTGAAGTTGATATTAAAAAAGAGCACCCCAATGTAACTAAAATTAAAGTTTTGGGTGCAAAGTTAGTTCCTGTTTCAAGAGGAACTGCAACATTAAAAGATGCTGTTGATAGTGCTTTTGAAGAATATTTAAAAGATCCAGAAAATTTCTTTTATGCAATTGGATCTGTTGTAGGGCCTCATCCATTCCCTATGATGGTTCGTGATTTTCAAAGTATTGTAGGTTATGAAGCACGAGAACAATTTCAAACAATGACAGGAAAACTTCCAGACTATTTAATGGCATGTATTGGTGGTGGAAGTAATGCAATGGGATTATTCACTGCTTTTTTAGATGATGAAGATGCAAAAATGGTTGGTGTAGAGCCTTCTGGAAAAGGATTGGACACTCCAGATCACGCAGCAACTTTAACAAAAGGAAAGCCTGGTGTGATTCACGGTTTTAAAAGTTATATGCTTCAAGATCAAGCAGGTGAACCTCTTCCTGTGTATTCTATTGCATCAGGATTAGATTATCCTTCAGTAGGGCCACAGCATTCATACTTAAAAGATCTAAAACGTGTTGATTATGTTTCAA
>JBNMNM010000350.1:0-3682 GCA_051275585.1 bacterium
ATTATTATTTGAAGAACTATGAACCAGACTGCTTCTCAAGTAGGAAAAACTGGTAAACTAGAACTAGTTTTTGATTTAAAAAATGGGAAAACAATTCTTAGTGATGTTTATTTTGAAACACCATTTAAAATTACTCGACCATACTATGGTCGTGATCCTTCTACTGCATTTCTAATTTTGATGCAAAATACACCAGGCATTTTTGCTGGTGATGTTTTGAATATCAAAATTACAGTAAATTCAGGTGCTAAAATATGGATTACTTCTCAAGGTGCAAGTAAAATACATCCTAAACCAAAAGCACCAGCAGCAATTCAGATGTTGGAATTTAATATTGCTTCAGATGCAGAGCTGTTGTTTTATAATGATCCACTTATTCCTTTTAAAGATTCTTATTTTCATCAAAAATGGAAGATTGCTTTACAAGAAGGTTCTAGATTTTATGCTTGGGATAGCTTCACATCTGGAAGGTCCATGACGGGAGAGCGATGGCAGTTCAAAGAGTTTCAAAATGAGACTAAATTGCTTTGTGATAACAAAATAAAATTTTTGGAACGTTATTTATTACAGCCAGATAAGACTTTTTTAACACAACATTTTTTAATGCAGAAGTTTAATTATCTGGGAACAGCAATTTCTCATGACTCTAATATTTCAGAGTCAATATTAGAGGAACTTCATGGAAAGATGATTAAGGATGAAAAATTGTCGCTATCAGGAGTTGATATGCCAGAAAAATCACTATTAATAGGCAAAGTTCAAGCAGAAAATGGAGTGGTTTTTAAACAATTACAACAAACTTGGTTTTGTACTTTGTTTCGTTTATTAAATCGTGAGTTTTATGATTTTCGTCGATTTTGATTTTTTTAGAAATTTAAAAAGAATTATTGAGTCCATTTTTGGAACAAAATGAGCAACTTTTTTAGTTTTGATTAATTCTTTAAGACCTTCTTCAATTTCTCGAACCCGATTCATATAATTAGATTTTTTTGAAATTGCTAAGTAAGAAGGATTTATTTTTGAGTAACGAAACTGAACTTTTCTGATTTTTTTGATCTTATTTTTTTTGAGAAGATAATCCCCTATAATCTCAGTTAGAATAACAACATCAACACGGCGTCTAAGAAGTTTTTTAAAATTTTGCAGATGGTGGTTAACA
Source organism: bacterium (assembly GCA_051275585.1). Lineage (GTDB taxonomy): Bacteria > SAR324 > SAR324 > XYD2-FULL-50-16 > JBNMNM01 > JBNMNM01. The sequence continues at coordinate 1,160 of JBNMNM010000350.1, forward strand.
GGAATTCGAAGTAATTTTTGATCGTGGTCAAACTTTTTAAAGTGTTTGTAACCTCTAGTAACACCAATCATTCGAATACTTTTTTGATATAAATCCTCATATTTTTTTATCTTTATATTTGAGTCAGAGTGAACATAAAACGCTTTATTCGATTTATTATTGTATGGAGGCTCAATATAATAAAAGTATTTTTCTCGCTCAGGTGTTTTAAATAATCCTAAAAAGGCATCAATTTTTCCAAATTTTAAATTTTGAATGCATCGTTTAAAAGGACATTGAATAACTCTAACTTCGACATTCATTTTTTTTACAACTTCTCGAATAATATCACCATTAATTCCATTTAACGTATGACCTGATATTATTTTATATGGTGGAACTGAATTTGCCCCAATTAAAAAAACTTCTTTTTTCTCTGCAAATGCAATATTATTCAAAGTTAATAGACATATTAATATGTAAAAAAAATGCATAATTTTCATACTACCCCTTTTTATTTTTTGGATATTGATGCTGATAGCATTGATTCTTAAAAAAAATGTACTTAAAGACAAGCAAAAACGGATAAAAATTGAAGGGAATTGAGTAAGAGCATCAATGATTTTACTCAATATAATGCTCTATAAAGGAATATGCTAGTGTGTCCATTTATTGATAAACTGAGAAACAAGATCTTTTTTAACTAAAACTTTTACACCTAACTCAAGCTCTTGAATTTTATTCATATATTTTGATTTTTTAGAGATAGCTAAGTAAGAAGGGTTTTTCTTTGTATAATGAAATTTTACTTTTTTCAGATTTGATAATTTATGTTTTTTAATAAGGTAATCTCCTAAAGTTTCAGTTAAAATTACAACATCAACTTTCTTTTGGTTTAGTTTGTAAAGGTTTTGAATGTGATGGCTTACCGAAATCCGATTTAACTTGGTATCATTGTCAAAGCGTGAGAAATGTTTATAGCCTTTTGTAACACCAATTCTTCGAATCTTTTTTTGATATAAATCCTTATAGTGTTTAATTTTAATTTTTGAGTCTTGATGGATATAAAATGCTTTGTTGGAGTACTTGTTATATGGAGGCGAAATGTATTGAAAATATTTCTCACGATCAGCCGTTTTGAATAATCCTAAGAAAGCATCAATTTTTCCTTGCTGAAGTTTTTTCAAACAATTTGGAAATAAGCACTGAACAACTTGAACTTTTACATTCATTTTTTTTACAATTTCTTGAATGATATCACCATTAATTCCTTTTAATTGCTGGCCTTGAATTATTTTGTATGGAGGAACTGAATTTGCTCCAATTAGAAAAACACTTTTATCTTTCGCAGATGCAACTCCAAAAGATAAAAGGAATATAACTGTAAAATATAAAATCCGCATAATATCCTCTTCAGATAACTATATGTTTCGTTTGATAATTAGTTTTATAATTAAACTAAATAGATTACTTATTATAAATTATAGAATTAAGCAAACCTGTCAACTTTAATGTTTTATTACTTCTGAAGAGGAGTTCTATAATTAAGTAGAGTGCAGTTTTGGAAGAGATTTATAATAATTAAAGTTATCTTCTTCAAGAAAAATTTAAAAATTGTATAGATTAGTTTAATTAATTACTTCCCAAGCTCTTTCCAAACGCTTTTTACGAACAGTTTCTGCTATTTGAAATAATTTTTGATCACGTTGCCAACATTGTAATGTATGTTGATCTGTTTGATTCCAAAGGGAGTCTATTTTAGAAAGTAGTTGTTTCTGGTGTTGGTAAAGTCCACCAAGAGCAATATGTAAAGCTGGAGATTGATAGTCAGAGTTTCCAAATGAAAGATAGCTTTGAATTAGGTAGAGAAGTTCCTCTTGAATTGCTTGAGGCCATTGAAACTGTTTTGCAACTCGAAAAATATAACTGATGGTTGATGCTCCAACATGAATATCTTCAATTGTTCGAAACTGCTTAATATATTTGTATCCATCATCAGGCAAAATTTGATTCTCTTGAATCGCAAAGTTTTCTAGTTTTAATGATGCATGTGAAATCTCAGGAACAATACCTATTGGAAGTGGGATCAGTGAAATTTCTGAACTTGCTTCAACTTGCACAAGGCGAATTTGGTTTCGTCCTGTAGAATCAAGTCCTAAAGAAACAGCAATCAGAAAAATATCAGATTCTTTTGCTAAGGTAGACCATTTTTTATGGCCTGTAATATACCACTGATTACCCTTCTTTTCTAACTTGGCTTGGATTGCTGAAGGATGATTTCCTTTTTCTTCAGTAATACAAAAAGAGGCAATTTTATCTTCTGGAAGAGTAGGGAACAACTTTCTTAATGCGGATTCATAACCAATAGCAAAAGCAAAACCTAAGCAATGACTAGAAAACCCTCCTAAAATTGCTTGTTCAATGAATGTGGCTTGTTTTTTTAGTTCATCATTATGATGATTCCACCATTCACAAAAATTAAGATTCATCTGATTTAAAGATGAATCAAGCAGTGGAGTAGATTTTCGAAAGAGAATTTCTACA
>JBNMNM010000351.1:0-3682 GCA_051275585.1 bacterium
CACCATTCAAAGGCTTAACACTACGATACTGATTTAAACTCCGAAGTATTTTTTTCCAAGGACCTTGGTAATGATTGAGAAAGGTAAAAGATCGCATCCATGAATTATTTAGAGCGATATTTTTTGTTCTGGAAATTACTTCACCAGATGGCTCTAGAATTAATCCTTTGTTATATTTCCAAAAGCGAATTGGAGGGTTTTCCTTAAACTCAGGATGAATAGTTTTTCCTACAGAAATTTCTTTTCCACTATCTTTAAGAATATCGGTTTTTCCTGTGAAAGTTTCCCCGATCATTAAATACCAAGGATCTCGATAGATAAACCCTTGAGAAAAGAAATTCGATTTTAAATACTTTTTTAATAAACGAAAAGAACCTTGAATTTGCTTACCAGCTCGAAGAGAAAACGAAAGATCACTTGCAGGTTTCTCAGGTGATGAAGATTTCGTTTTATTTTCATCATTCATTTTTCGTTTTTTCTGTGTTTGTCTCAATTTACGTGTGACGAGAAAAACATACAGAATCAATAAAATAATGATGATAACCAACAACCATGCGGCTATTGAAAATCCAAAAATAGTTTTAGCTAGTAAGATATTTAACTTCGCTATCAAGATACCCTTCCTAATGATCTTATATTATAGAGTTTTATAATCAATCAATTCAATCAATAATTTACTTATTATTCGAGCGGTTTTCTTTAAAAATAAATTGTTATCTTTTATCAAAATTATTCTTTGTTATTTTCTTTGATTAGAATAACCACTCATCATGGATTGTTTATTAATTTCATTGGTCAAACGCTTTGTATCAGAAATCATTTTTAACCAAATTCCATGCGAAGCAATTAAATGGAAAATCATCAATACAAAAAGTAAAAATAACCATTTTCGAATTGATGGAAACTTCTTTTCTTTTTTAGTTTCTGGAATTTCAATATGTGCTTCAGGCACTAGTTTTCCAGAATTCTGCTTTTGTGATTTTTGAGGGTTTTGCTTATAAATAAAATAATACAATTGGTTACGATATTCTTTTAATCGATCATGACCTTGTATCCAATATTTCCCTCGAAATCCCAAAGAAAGTGAGTAAAGATAAATTGCTGCTAAACCAACAGATTTTGGATCTTCTTTTTCAATCAAACGATCAATTTTTTTAAAAAATTCTTCTCCAGCCGTTCGGGTCGAAAATAACTTTGTTTCAAGAAGTTCATAACGCCAACCGTGATCTGTTCCCCAATCATCCATGTGAAGTAGGAATATTTCATCTGCTAAGGCTGCCATAACAAATTGAACTTCTTTATAAATCTCTTGTCCATTTTCTTCTTTTTCGTAAACGGATCGAAGTTCTTTGTTCTCAATCAAAAAATACACTTTTTGAAAAATAGCTTTTGCACTTGGACTTGGCTCTTTTTTTCCATCATGAGCTTTTTGCGGGGATTCAGGTGATTTCCGAATTTCTTCTTTTAACAGGATAATTTCCTGATAAAATTCCTGAAAATACTGAATTAATAATGTTGATCCCTGCGTACTCATTCTGATTTCTCGTAAATCAATTAATTATTTTTGTTTTGAAGATAAATTGCGTAAATCAAATCGCTACTTTTTCCTCACATATAAAACAATTTTTGCTGGAGAACCTTCCATCTTAGGAATATCATTTTGAATGGATAATTTTTCACCTGCTACAATAAATTCAGGTGTTGCTGTAATTGAAAATAGAACTGCACCTCGTTGTGGAATTAGTCGGTCATTCCCTAAAAATTCACTTCGATGTGCCCCAAGAATTCTCATATTCTGGATTTCAGAAAGTTTTGGTTGAGATACAATTAACGCATTTTCTATCCAAGTAATGACTTCTTCTCGTAATGAATTTGCGGCACCATATACAGCAACAATAAGCTCTCTTGTACTCTCTTTATTCGTGTTATAATTTGCACCTAACCATTCTTCTTCAAGAGTAAGTGTAAAAGTTTCCTGAGAAAACTGGAATGGAACAATGGAATAATAATCAGGAATTTGGTGCTCAATATTATCAAGAACACAGTCTTTAATCTCAAGAAATGTTTCTCTTAGATTATCATGATGATATGAAATTCGTTTTGGTAATAATTTCCCTGAAAGAAAAGCCATGTGTCCAATCACAGACATTAATGAAGTATACAACTCAAATGGGTGTGGTTCTCCATATTCAAGAATGGCTTCTAATTTTGGTAATCCAGAAATTAGACTTCTTAAATAATCTCGAATTTCTAAAATCCGAGGAAATGTCATTGATTTTGGTGGATTCTCAATTTGAGATGCAAGCATGTTTGCTGTATTCCTTAGCTTTCCTGCAACTTCTGTAGCAACCATTCTAGGATATGTTTCCGAACTTGAAGCCAGAAGTGGAGGAGTAAAATCCTGCAACTTATATTGATTATCTTCAAAAAGGATTTTAGCTAAAGGAATACTTAAAAATTCAGAGGGCTTTTTTTCTAAGGCTAATAAACTTGCTTTTGGTCGAAGAAAAGGAATGCTGATTTCTTCCGATTCAGAAGACATATCAACTTGAATTGTTTTTTCTATCGACTGATAACGCTTAAATCTTTCTTCTTTAAAAGGAACAGCTAGAAAAATAGTAATTGATTTATCTGTAGATTCTTTAATTTGTTCTTCAAAATTAACGTAAAAACCTTTTCTTGTTTTCTCAGGGTAACTCACACCTTCTAAAGGATGATGAATAATTAAACCATCAGGCATGATTGTTTCCAGCCCTTCAATAAAGAATACACCTTCACTAAGAAGACCTCGGTCACATTTAATCTTCCCATTTTTCATAGACTGAGGATGAATTCCCCATCCAAATGAATTGGAGGTCGATAACCGATAATGAAGCAATTCTTCGCTTCGCAAAGCACTCAAGAAAAAATGCTCAGGAGAAAGCAACATTCCATCATGCCATTCAATAAATTCGGGTATGTTTTGTGCTGTGGGAAGATCCTGTGCCTGAGTCATAAGAGCTTTATACGGGTTCTAATTTTAAGGTCTGAATCAGATATATATACTTTTAAACTGTTATTGGCTGGTTACTATGCGAGAAGAGTACCAAAACTAGATGTGGACGACTCAAGTATATGTATTATTTTTTATATTCAAATAAGGAGGGGAATCTACCAAACAAAGATAGAAGTCAAATAGGATTGGATATTTTTTGATATGTCTAGAAAGTAAGAATTAGAGGTTATTTATCTAACTAGTTGAAATTGTAAAAGTAGGATGATTTTAAAAAGATCAAATTTTGGGGTTAGAAACAGGCTTTGCTTATTTTCAAAAAATTGAATTAGTGCAAAGTTATTTTTTGTAATCGCAAAAAATAACTTTACGAGATAATTACTAAAAATACTGGTGAAGATAATAAAAATACTTCTATCAAGGAGAGACTCCTTGATATTCTAAAAATTCAATTCTTATGTATCTTAATACCTAAAACATCATTTATTAGATAAAGCATTCTCAATATTGAATAAATCACAAGAACTAGTCTTGTTTTTATTTGGTGTATCTTCTTTACTAGGTTTTATTGTATTTTTAAGGGTTGCAACCCATGTTCCTCTGCTATTCTTTATTTCTTCACCTGTTATTGGTTTGTAAGCTGTCATTGTTCCAAGGATAAGGTTCTCATCTATATTTCCTTTATACTCT
>JBNMNM010000352.1:0-3681 GCA_051275585.1 bacterium
CATCCAACATAATGTTCATATTGGGAATCCTGAAATTCAGATCATCTATAAACGAGAACAATTAAATTTTTATAACTTACAAATTAAAGATGTTGCGGAAATTGTAAGAGCTAAAGTTTTAGGTGAGGTTCCAACAACATTTAAAGGCTTTGGTGAGCAAATTGATATTTTAGTAAAACTTTCAACTAAAAATTTACAAACAATTTCTAGTTTAAATAATTTAGTAATTAATCCTAATCAAAAAAATCCAATTCGGCTTTCTCAAGTTGCAAATATTCATATTGGACAAGGGCCTTCTGAGATTCGCAGAAACCAACAGCAACGCACAGGAATCATCACTGCGAGAGTTCGTGGTATTGATATTCTTACTGCAACAACCATCATTGAAAATAAATTAGCAAAAATGAAGTTTCCTAATGGTTTTTTCTATTTTGTAAAAGGACAGAATAAGGAAATGGAATCTTCAAGAAAAAGTATGATCTTTGCGTTATTACTCGCTATTTTTCTAGTTTATATTGTGATGGCATCGCAATTTGAATCTTTTCTACAACCATTCATTATTATATTTTCTATTCCATTTGCACTTTCAGGTGTGATTTTAGGTCTAATGATTACCAATCAAAGCATTAATGTTTTAGTTTTTATTGGTTTAATTATGTTGGCTGGAATTGTTGTGAATAATGCAATTGTTTTGGTGGATAGTATCAACCAATTACAAACATCAGGACTTGATAAAATTGAAGCTATTATTCAAGCAGGACGATCACGATTACGCCCAATTTTAATGACATCCTTAACAACAGCACTAGGATTACTTCCAATGGCTCTAGGAATAGGGGAAGGAGCAGAGATGAGAACCCCGTTAGCAATCACTGTAATCTCGGGGTTATTAAGCTCCACTCTATTAAGCCTTGTGGTCATTCCTTTGATTTATCAAGTTATAATTCGAGAAAAAAGACCAAAGGAAGAACAACTAGTTAAGGAGTAGTCTTTTACTTTGCTTTTTTAGCAACTGAAGTTTTCTTCGCTGTAGTTCCTGTTGTCTTTTTAGCAACTGGAGTTTTCTTAGCTTTAGTTGCTGTTGTCTTTTTAGTAGCTGTAGTTGCTGTTGTCTTTTTAGCGACTGGAGTTTTCTTCGCTGGAGTTGCTGTTGTCTTTTTAGCCTCTGGAGTTTTCTTCGCTGGAGTTGTTACTAATACAACTTTTTTTTCTTTAATTTCAGTTCCTTTAGGAATAGTAATTTTAAATTGTTGTACAGGAATTGCAATTTTTGGTTGTCCAGCCCAGCCTTCTGCTTCTATAACAACAAAATCCTCTTCAACTTCAACAAGAGTATAAAGAGCATCTGGATCAATATAAAATGTGCTTTTTACTTCATCAAAAGTTCCAACTTGTTTTTCGTATTTTTTTAAAAATTCGTAGTATTTCATTAAAATTGCTCCATAAATGACTAATATAAAAAGTTAATAAAAGCGTTATAACGTACTCAAGCTTAGAGTTTCAATAGAAAATAATTTAAATTTAGTGAAATTTACTTTTTCCTTTTTGAACTAATAAAAAAAACACAATGACAAAACAAAAAATTTGGGAATTGTTATCAAAAAAAAACCTCGATTCTTTCTTTCATATTCCCAGTAAAGAAAAGCTCAATCAAATTTTAACTGCTTTATTTTTATATATTGAAACTAAAACTTTTCTTGATCCTGATATTTCAGAGTACGACTTTAATAAACAAGTTCAACACTATATTATTACAGAGACTTATCAAGAATTTATCCAATCTTGGTTCTTTAAAAGAAATTCAATTTCATTTGAATCATTAATTCCGTGGATTAATATCAAAGTTCGAGAATATAAAGAAAAAATATTTCTCACACTAGCACAACAAAAACCTTTCTTAAAAAATCAAAATTTACATCAATTTGAAGAGTCTCTTCACTCTTCTAAAAAAAATTCAGAGAATAGTTTTCAAGAAATATATTCAATCAACCAACCAGAACAAAATCTTCTTGAACACTTCACTCAAGAAATGTTTAATCTTCAAAAAATAAATATTTCTTCTGATCTATTTTTTCTATTTTTATTACGTTGTTGTTTTGGATTACGAAGTCATCAAATTTTTCATCAAATTCTATTACCAAATATAGAAAACCTTAGATTATCAAATAGTGTTGATTATTCACTTGTCCACCAAGCGTTTCAAGGTCGATCATCAGAGGTAATTCCAAAATTAAATTCAAGCCAAGAACAACCTCCTTTTATTTTTCAGACTTTATCTTCAACAGTTAAAGAACTTTTAAAACCTTATTGCGAAAAAAGATTAAACTCATTCCCCTTACTTCCATCAGATAAAATTTTGCAAGATCAAACTCATTTTGAGTCGTTTTTAAGTACTTACTTGGGAACTCACTGGTCATCTCAAGTTTCTTTTTTTAGTCAAAAAATCAAGTCAAAAATCACCACAAAATTACAAAAAGATGAGTCTTTAATTCAAGAAGCAAAACTCTATCTTTCTGAAAATGAACTTGCATTATGGAAAGACTTTTTACTTCCAACATGTATTTTTTATCAACTTATTCCTCAATCAGTCACACCAGAAATTATTGATGGTGTTGCTTGGTATGATTTTCGACAAAAAATTGGTCATCTTCAAAAATATGCTGAAATTCGTTCAATTCTCTGTCTTGCTACAGGAGAAGGAAAGGATTCCACAATAATCAAAAATATTTTTAAGCATGCAGAATTTTTAGAACATGATCCAACAATAATTCAACAAATGCCTATTTTAAAGCAGGCTTATTTATTGATGCTGGTTATTCGGAAAATATTCGAGCAGGAAGTAATACAAGAAGTGAAACAAGCCATTGATGAAGTAACCCCACATTTGAGCATAGAATTGCAATTACAGTTAAACTCTATTGCACCTACAATGTGGAAAATGGCATTTGCTTAATTAAGTAATAGTGATAAAGTACTCCAGTATTTAATTAAGGCTAAGTTGTTAAAAATTAAGGTTTAAATGAATATAAAATACTGATTTACTTGTGCCTAAGTACTTATGATATTTTTTTATTGTTTTAACGAGATTTCTTTCCTTTTTTACTTCCTCGTTCAACTTTTCCATTCACCAGCCAACCTACACAATCACCACCAATTGCACATAAAAAAGTCTTAGTAACATTAAGAGGTAATGTATCACAAAGTGCTTTGGTTGTGCGTAAAGTATGACGACCAATCATAGAATTTGGGGCAGTACTTCCATTGAAATAAAACTGAATTGTATTTGTTGCTTGGATTTGCATATACATGTTTTTACGTTCCTTTTCTTTACAACCAAGAAAAGTAGCTTTAATTGCAATTGGTGGAGAATTACTAAGCGTGAAACCATAACTGGCAAACCCAATTCCAGTAGCAAAAAGTGCTACCATCGGTAAAATTGCAATCAAAATGCTTCTACCCTGTTGACGCATAGCATAACTGTTTAATGTACCTACAATTATAGACATCACAATAATGACACCACCAAAAATAGCAGTCATTGTACTGTTTGTTGCGGCTGAAGATATATCATCAGCAATAGCAATATAAATCTGTGCCCAATTCTCCATAGAACTCTTTCCTAAATCAAATAATGTCTGGTTATTTTTAAAACCATATCTTACCGATTTGGAAAGAAATTTA
>JBNMNM010000353.1:0-3658 GCA_051275585.1 bacterium
ATGCTGGTTGTGAATTGCACAGTTCGCTTTTTCAGTAGCAAACCAAATGTTAACTTTGATTTTAAATTTAACATTTTCACATGTGTGTTCTTTTTGATCTAAAACTTCAAATGGGTTTAGTTCTATTTCTCCAATTTCAACTTGAGGAGATTTCCATAATGGAACTCCCTTTAAAGCATCTCCAAATAAATCTTCTGCACTATCCCACTCTTTTCTAAGTAGAACATTTCCAATATTTATTTTACTTTTGACTTCAAGCACCATTAACAAATCAGCAAATTCAATGTTTTTATGTTTTAAAACTGTTGATTTTCTAGGAGCTAAGCCTTTTTGTGGTTTTTCTTCAATATAAATTTCTTCAGAACCCATATTAACAACAATGGAACGATTGCAAATATGAAAGTTACGTACATTACTTACAGTGTATGCTTTGATATTTTCACTTGCAAAATCTACAGATGCAATTTGGTTGATAGCTATGTCTTCATCTAAAATAGTATTCATTTTGAATATCCTGTAAGTAAAAAATTGGTTTGTGTTTTAATCTCAAAAAATACAAAGAATGGAATCTAAAGAAGAACTGAAATAGCTCTTCTTTAGATTTGAACCGCAATTTATTGAGCTTTGAAAATGCTATTCAATGTTAAGGTTGGAGCTTTAGCTTCAGAATAATCATCACTTTCTTTTTGCTGTGCTGTATTTGGAGTGCTTAGTTCTTGTGGGAAAAAAACTTTTGCAAAACTAATGTGGATATTTCTGTTATAATACCACGCATTTTGAGAACTATTCCAAAGAGCTGTTGCATTTTCATCAACACTACCATTCTCTATTTTTGAAAGAGTTTGCTCATTTGAATTAGAGAGATTTGCAAGGCTTAGTTGAATTTGCTCTAAAGGATCTTTTTGCTCTGAAGGATCATGAAGGATCGCAATGAACATGTGATCTTCCATAGGTTTGTAATTATTGTGAACCCATTTGAATTCCACAGTTTTTGTTTTAACATTATTATCAGATTGAGTAATATGACGAATTAATGTTTTTCGATACTCTCCTTTTCCTTCTGGATCAATTCCATCAGATTCTTGACCAGCAGGAGCTGAAGAACGACTAACTCCATCATCATTATACATGGAGTAGGAACCTTGATCTCCAGGATAAATATTAATGGTTGTTGGATTCTGTTGACCTTTCTCATTAAGTTCACCTACATACTGCTCTAACTCAATTGTTGGAATAATACTTCCAGAACGAGCATACATTGGTAAAATAAAAGGAATATGATTAAGATCAGGAGTAATTCTAGCATCATAATCAAAGATCTCTGTTCCACCATCAATAGCATGATCTAACGCCTGATCATTACCCTTGAAAGAATACCATTGGCTCTTAGATGGCAAATAAATATTTCTTTTTCCATGATTACCATCAGATTCTTTTTCCAAAATAGGAGCAATTAACAAATCTTTTCCTAAGAAAAACTGATTGCTTAAAAACCTAGTTTTATCACCAAAAAGTTGCTTGTCATGATCATCATTCAAGAACATTGCTCTTGAAATAGGCATACCATCTAATACGTTTTCAAACATGGAGTCATAGAAAACTTGTAATAGCTTGTAACGCAGACTCACATAATGTTTACTTGCAGGAAGAACCGCATCATACATGTAACGATATTCTGGTGCAGCACTTTGAACATGATCTTGAAATTTATAAGGCTCTTGAAAAAGTTTCTGACCTTTTTGAATATAATGATTTCTGAACCAAGGTAAAAAGGCACCAGCAATAATCCAACGAATAAACAATTCTGGATCAACCCATTTTTCATGGTCATTTTCTCGTTCAAATCCCCCAATATCCTGACCTGCCATACTTTGGCCTGCAATCCCAAGAGCTAATACTTGAGCCACATTAATTTTTAAGAAATCCCATGAGGATGAATTATCACCAGTCCACAAACCTGCAAATCGGTGCATTCCAGTAAATCCACCTCGACCAATAATAAAGTTTCGTTTGTTTTTTCTTCGACCTTCAAGAGTGATTGATTGCTTTAAACTATTGATGATATCTGAACGGTATTGCTTAAACTGACTAGGTAACCCCAAATCTAATTTTGGATCATCATAATTTAAATCCTTGCGAGCTTCATAAATCGAATGAGAATGCCCCTCAGGTTTTGTAATGATGCCTTTTTTAAAAAGGGATTCATTGATTTGAATGGCTTCTTCTACAGCTAAATAATTTTTACCAAGAGTGGTAAATGTATAATCACTAATGAACCAAATATGGTTTAATCCGTGATAAGTTGCTTTGTGCAAATTATAAGAATATAAATTTCGAATTTTTGCTGATGGAGCTTTTACTCGTGGTTTGTTTTGAGTCCCATTTTTTACTTTTACTTCTCCCTCATATTTTTTGTGAGAGTTATCAGTTACAAGTAAGTCAAATGGAAAAGAACGCATGTTACTTTGGATTTTATCCCCAATTTTCCAGTTTTCTTTATATTTTTCAGCATAGATTTCAACATTATAATTTTCATCAGGATCAGGGATATCTGGTGTGGTCATATCTTGCCAAACCATCTCCAAACCTCTTTCATATAAATGACGATATTGTTGCCCCCACCATTTTCGAACATCCATTCTAGCGAAATCGGGATAATGTCCAAAAGTCCCTCGATTACCACCATAATAAACACCACCTGCATAATCACTGCTATCAGAAGAATCTTCTGAAATTCTCTTTCCTTTTACAAAGACTCCATTTTTATTTCCACTTTCAAATGTTGGATAATTCTCATTTGTATAGCTCACAACAGGAGTAATATTGGTACTACATTTAATCCCTCTTTCTTTGAGCTGATCAAAAGAGTCTGCTGGATATTTATTTTCATCTGTGGTGAATGTGCTGTAATTTTTTTGAATATCTACATCAACATGCAAGCCATCAAGTGGGATTTTATTACCTCGATATCCATTTACAGCATCATGAGCATCATACAAGTTTTCATAGCCATAGCAACCTTGATGATTCCCCAGAATGTAACGAGGCTTTAACTTAGTTGTTCCTACAAAAGAAATATAGGCAGCCATAACTTCAGCACTATTTTCACCTAAGAAAAAATAGTAATCCATATCGCCATACATATTTCCAAACAGATATTGCTCATTGTTGTTGTATGATCCTAAATCAAAAAAAGTTTCGGAAGTATTATCAATGAAGATTCCATAAACACTATTTTCATTAGGAACCCCATTAAACTCCATAAAAAATGGATTTGAATCATATAATGGTTCACGAATGTCAGTTGGCCCATTCTGATAAATCTGACTATAACGCATGTTATCAAAATTAAAGTAGGTCAAACGTGCACCGTTCCTAGAAAGCTCTGTTCCTCCTTTTTCACCAAATCCTAAATATTTGGCTGTAGAAGGCATTTTTTTAGCTTGGATTGTAGAATATTCAACAAAAGTTTGATTTCCTTCTCCATAACAAAGACGTTTTTTGTAATAGATAGCGGTTTCTGCATCAGAATGTGCTAGAAAAAGTTCCTGTTCTTTTCCATCAACAGAAGGTTTTGCTTTATAGATAGATAATCCATATTCTTCTTTGTTGATAACAAGCTTCATTGAAATTGGATTTTCTGTCTCAGAAGTCTGAT
>JBNMNM010000354.1:0-3645 GCA_051275585.1 bacterium
CTCAACCATTCCTAGTGCAGTTCCAAGCAAACCAAATAATGGAGCAATTCCAGCGATAGTTTCAAGGAAAACCATTCCTCGTTCCAATTGATGTTTCTGCTTTCGTGATAAATCTGCAATTCGTTCCTCTAGCCGTTCGTGGGGCATAGGAAGAGCATCTACAAGAGGCAAGAATACTTGATGAAGAATTGCTGGAGCATTTTTATTTACTTTTGATTTACTCTGATTTTCAGAAAAAAAATCGTTCCATTGTTTTAAATAACTTGGAGCAAGCAATCTTCCTTTTCTTAAAAAAAAGATCTTTTCTAATGTAATAAAAACGGTTAAAAATGAGCAAATCCCTAGTGGGATCATCATAATTCCACCTTTATCAATAATAACTTGAATTTGTTCTAACATAAATAATAGTTCTGAAAAACGTCCATTTGAAAGCTTAGGTTGAGGCTAACATAGAAGAATCAATAATTTTCAACTTGTTTCAGAAGTTGTTAAAATTTTAGATAATTTATACTCGTTCAATAGTGTTTTAAACTATAGAAACTTGTCAAATATTGAATAAACATCATATTTTTTAGTTATAAAAAAACAGTAAAACCAATTTAATACGCAAAATAATGATATTTATTCAAATATACTAAAAAATCAATTATTTTTCTTTTGTATAAAAAAGGTTATCAAACTAATATACGTAATCAAAAATAATTACAGCTGATCAAGTTAAATATTTGTATAGATTTTTTATAGCAATAGAAAGAACATAAGATTGTCTTTTTAACTAAATTAAATTTAATTATCTTGTAGAGGATAAGTTTATGCTGAATTTAGCATCTGTTTTAGAAGGAAGTGCTTTAGAGTATCCAAAGAAAACAGCACTCATTTTTGGTGACAAAAAATTTACTTATGGTCAACTTAATGGTGCAGCTAACCAAGTTGCTCATGGACTGCAAAAAGCAGGAATTAAACAAGGTGACAAAGTAGCCTTAACTTGTCCAAACCTCCCTTTTTTTCCAATTGTTTACTATGGAATTCTTAAAACGGGAGCAACGGTTGTACCACTCAATGTTCTACTAAAAAAAGACGAAATTGAGTACCACCTGCAAGATTCCGATGCAACAGCATATTTGTGTTTTGAAGGAACTCCAGAATTACCTATGGGAAAAGCTGGACATGGTGCTTTTGAAAGCTCTGATCAATGTAAAAACTTCTGGATGATTACTGCTGATCCAACAGCTCTATCTGAAATTGAAGGCTGTCCAACGCTTGGTCTTTTAATGAAGGATCAATCACCTGGATTTGATACCGCAAGAACAATTCCTGAAGATACTGCTGTTATTCTTTATACTTCTGGTACAACTGGTCATCCAAAAGGTGCAGAGTTATCTCACTCAAATCTTTCTTTAAATGCATTAAGTGCAAAAAATTTATTTGAAGGAACAACTGACGATATTCATTTAGTAACGTTACCGTTATTTCATTCATTTGGACAAACAGCACAAATGAATGCAGGGTTTCTTTCTGGAAATACATTAGTTTTTATTCCAAGGTTTGATCCTGATGTTGTTTTTGCCTCTCTTCTAAAAGAAAAGGTTACAATTTTTGCAGGTGTTCCAACCATGTATTGGGCTTTATTAAATTGTCCTAATGCAGAAACAAAATACGATCTTGATGAAATCGCTTCAAATCTACGACTTAGTGTAAGTGGTGGTTCTGCTCTTCCTGTTGAAATTATCAAACAATTCAATGAAAAATTTCATGTTGAAATTTTAGAAGGTTATGGATTGTCTGAAACATCTCCAATTGCAACATTTAATAAGATTCATCGAGAAAAGAAACCTGGATCAATTGGAACTCCAATTTGGGGTGTTGATGTTCAAATTGTTGATCCAAATGATACTCCTTTACCTGCTGGTGAAATTGGAGAGATTATCATTCGTGGTCATAATGTCATGAAAGGTTACTACAACCAACCAGAAGAAACCGAAAAGTCAATTCGAGATGGTTGGTTTCATACTGGTGATATGGCAAAACAAGATAAAGATGGTTTTTTCTATATCGTTGATCGCTTAAAAGACATGGTGATTCGTGGTGGATATAATGTTTACCCACGAGAAATTGAAGAAACATTGCTTCAGCATCCAGCAATTTCAATGGCAGCTGTAATTGGAGTTCCTGATGAAGTTTCTGGTGAAGAAGTAAAAGCTCATGTTATTTTAAAAGAAGGTGTGGAGGCAACTCCTGAAGAAATTATTGCATGGTCAAAAGAAAAAATGGCTGCATATAAATATCCTCGTTTAGTTGAAATTCGTACAGAATTTCCAATGACAGCAACAGGAAAAATTCTGAAAAGACAACTAAAAGAAGTATAATTTTTTGATCGAATGAAAAGGGAATTTAATAACTCAATGAATATTATAATTGAGACTCATTGCTTTTCCTTTTCTTGTAATTTCAATCATAATTTCTCGTTCATTTTTGAGCACTTTGAGAAGATTCATTGCTTTTTCAAGAGTATTTAAATCTTCTCCATTTACACGTTTAATAATATCATGGTTTTTAAAGCCAAGCTTTTCATATAATGAACCTTTACTAATTGATTTAATAATAAAACCTTCATTTTTTCCCTTTTTAATGTTTGGAACAACTCGTGCTTGCATCATTAGTTTAGGAAGGTCTTTTAAAGCAGCATCAATTTCTTTTGCTGGAATCTCATAATTATTTTGAGATTGACGAACAACATTATTTAGATAACTTTTTGATGCTTTTTTTTGATAAAGCTGATCATTATTGTCTTCTATAGATTGTTTCTGTATTACATTATTTTGTTTTGGTTTAAGGAAGGATAAAACTCCAATTTCACCTCCAAAGCGAACCCAAACTTCATTTTGGGTATAACGATCAACAAAAACAGGCATGTCAAAAATTTGTTCTCCTTTTTGAAATAATTTTTCTTGCTTGGATACCTTTTTAGAGATTAAACCAAAGGTAGTGTTCCCCCAAAGAACAATTCCTTTTAGTTCAAGTTGAGCAATAATTGTTTTTAACTTTTGGCTAGGGTCTGCTAATGGTTTTGCTTCTTGAGCTGATGTTGTTTTTTTTATTTTCTTTATTCCTACTTGAACAGCAAATATATTCCATTTAGTAATGGATTGAAACTGTTTATAGTTTTGAGCTATATCCTTAGATGCTAATTTTTTGGGAATAAAGTGTATTATTTTTTCTGGAACTGTAAGGTAGTAATCTTCAATAATTTTTGCAGTTACTGACCCAGCAATCATTGCAACCATTCCAATCAAAATAAAATTATATAATTGTAAAATTTGTTTCAACTTAAAGGAACTTGCTCTAAATTTTTGAAGCTGTAATTTCATAAGTTTAAATCTTGATATAGGAAAAGGATTTACTTGTTTTTCTATAGAAAAATATGCAAGTTTAAGTAACAGAATATACAATATTGTACATTTTTTAAAATAATCTCTAAAATTCAGGATTTTGGAAAATTGGTTACTATGTTAGAAACTATTACTGAAAAAAGTGATTTATTGAACCATATTCAATCTGCTATTTTCATTTTGCAAGGTAGCGAAAATGAAATCCTGTTTTATAATGAATTTGCTGGTACATTACTCAAAATTTCAAATTTAGAGC
>JBNMNM010000355.1:0-3643 GCA_051275585.1 bacterium
CTTTGTCCTAATTGTCATGGTGTAAATTCTCGAAACTATCATTTAGAAAGCGTTCAGAGCCCATCCCATTGTTCTGCCTGTAATATTGATTATACTGTAGAATTTGATCAACATGTTGAGGTTCGATTTCATCCAGATGAAAAAATCCGAACTCTTGATGAAGAAGATCGTTGTCCTTTAAATCCTGCATTTAATTCACATGTTTGGTCTCAGATTAATGTTGAATCAAAGGAAACAAAAGAAGTAAAAATTCAATTTGAAGCAGGTCGCTATCGAATACATAGCCTTGATTTAGATGGTGATTTGATTTTTGATGTGAGTGATAAAGGAAAAACAAAAACTTCTTTATCTTTTGATCAAGATAAATTTCTATCAATTAATGAAAAAGAAATCTTTTTGGATACTCTGTTTTATTTTGAAAATAATACAGGTACAAAAAAAACATTTCGAATTGAAAAATTAAATCAATTTCAATATGCAGCA
Source organism: bacterium (assembly GCA_051275585.1). GTDB lineage: Bacteria > SAR324 > SAR324 > XYD2-FULL-50-16 > JBNMNM01 > JBNMNM01. The sequence continues at coordinate 484 of JBNMNM010000355.1, forward strand.
ACGGCTTCAGAGGTTACAACTCTTCAAGATTTCCGAGATCTGTTTGGTTCAGAGGTTTTACAACCCAATGTTCAACTAGGGGTCTCTAATCTTTGTTTTCTATTTAGTGATTTAAAGGATTCTACAAAATTATATGAAGCTGTTGGTGATGCTACAGCCTTTTCGATTATTCAAAATCATTTTGCTATCATGATAAAGATTATTCGAGAATTTCAGGGTGGAGTTGTAAAAACAATTGGAGATGCTGTCATGGCTGTATTTTCCGATCCAGTATTAGCATTTCAAGCAAGTCAAAAAATTCTTGAAGTATTTGAAAAACGTAATATTGAACGACCTAATGAAGAAAAAATTATTCTTAAACTTGGACTTCATCGAGGACCTTGTATTGTCATTAATTTCAATGAGTGCATTGATTATTTTGGATCAACTGTAAATAAATCCGCAAGGATTGAAGCAGAAAGTAATGGTGGAGAGTTAATTTTTTCTGAAGAAATTATGAAAGATGTTCGACATTTGTTAAAATTATATGATCAAAAACAACATGTGAAACCTTTTTACAAACGATTAAAAGGAATTCAAAAAGAACAAAAATTATATCGATTAGTAATGAACGAATTTAAACTATAGTGGAATTTATGGACTCAATTAATTTAGATGAAATTTTAGAGTTTGCAAAAAATATTGCAAAAAAAGCTGGTGAAATTATTATTCAAGAACGTGAAAAAAATGAATTAGTTTTAGCGTATAAAGATCAAATTGAATTAGTGACATCTGCGGATTTAAAGTCAGATCAACTAATTCGAGAAAGTATTCAAACGAAGTATCCAAGCCATACGATTCTTTCTGAAGAATCATCTCCTGATTTTTCAAGCCCTGAAAAGCTCAAAAATTTATTATGGGTGATTGATCCAATTGATGGAACAATCAACTATGCTTCTAATCATCAACAAGTTGGAATTTCCATCGCATTTGCCATCAATGGTGTTGTTCAAGTTGCTGTTGTGTATTCTCCTTTTCAAGAGGAACTATTTTTTGCCGTTAAAGGAAAAGGTGCATTTTTAAATCAAAAACAAATCCAAGTGAATTCAAATGCTGTTCTTAAAAAATCATTGATTGGAACAGGCTTTCCTTATGAAAGAGACAACATTGATATTTTGATTCGTAGAGTGAAAACGGTGCTGTTGAATTGTCAAGATATCCGACGTGTTGGTTCTGCCGCACTTGATTTGTGTTGGGTGGCAATGGGGCGTTTAAATGGATATTATGAAACGGTTAAACCGTGGGACTTAGCCGCAGGTTGTTTGATCGCAAAAGAAGCTGGAGCAATGGTAGGTCACTTACAACCAATTCCTGAATTTTTTCCAGAAGACCTTTTTAGTGAAGAACTTGTAGTTGCAGCTCCTGCAATTTATGATGATCTCTATCAATTATTAGCGAATTCCTAAGAGTGGTATCTTGATGCAAGCAATTATTTTTACAGGAATTCAAGCAACTGGAAAAAGTACATTTTATCAACAAAACTTCTTTAAAACGCATATGCGGATTAATCTGGATATGTTGAGAACTCGAAACCGAGAAAAGATTTTATTTGAAGCCTGTATCAAAGCAAAACAGCCACTTGTTATTGATAATACCAATCCAACAGAAGAACAAAGAGCCAAATACATTACTATTCTAAAAGAAGCAGGATTTGAAATTCATGGATATTACTTTCGTTCTCGAATTGAAGATTCACTTCGACTCAATGCAAAACGAACAGGAAAAGAGGTAATTCCTGAAGTTGGGATTCGTGCTACACTCAGAAAGCTTGAAAGACTAAACCATCAAGAAGGGTTTGATAAATTATTTTATGTGTTTATTCATCCAAAACGAGGGGGTTTTCACGTTCGAGAGTGGGATCAAGAAAACAGTGAAGTTCAGTAAATTATAATCTTACAATTCTCACAAAATTGAACTTTTGAATGTAAAATTTGTTTTTTTGCAAACCCCTCATATTCACTAGAATTAAGCCAAAGCAAAAGACACTATAGGAGAAAAATGAGTCAAGGAAAAATCATTATTGCAGGTGGTTCAGGTTTTTTAGGGAATACTCTTTCAAAATGGTTTTCTGAAAAAGATTATCAAGTGATTATTCTTAGCCGAAAACCTGATTCAAATCGTTTTGCTCGTACTGTTTTGTGGGATGGAAAAACTCTTGATTCATGGAGTACTGAACTAGAAGGAGCAACAGCCTTAATCAATATGGCTGGAAGATCCGTAAATTGCCGTTACAATGAAGAAAATCGACGGGAAATGATGGATTCACGGCTATTCTCAACCAGAGTGTTAGGCGATGCGATTCAACAATGTAAAACACCACCAAAAGTTTGGTTAAATTCAAGTACAGCAACAATTTACAAGCATACCTATGACAACGCTCATGATGAAACAGGAATTACTGGATCTACACTTGAAGCAAAAGATGACTTTTCTGTTGAAATTGCAAAAGCATGGGAAAAAGAATTTGAATCAATTGATGTTTCTAACACTCGAAAATTGATTCTTCGTACTGCAATGGTTTTTGGAAAAGAAACAGGTGGAGTTTATGAAGAATTAGTTCAATTAGTAAAACGTAGACTTGGCGGAAAAATGGGTGATGGTCGACAATACGTTTCTTGGATTCATGCAAATGATTTTTGCCACTCGATTGAATGGTTGATCAATAAAAAAGATGCAACAGGTATTTATAATATTTCAGCTCCTAACCCTCTTTCAAATAAAGCAATGATGGAGCAGTTTCGTCATGAATGTAATGTTTCTTTTGGACTTCCAGCAACAAAATGGATGTTAGAAGTTGGAGCCTTTTTCATGAGAACAGAAACAGAATTAATTATCAAAAGCCGACGAGTCGTTCCAGCACGTCTTATCAAGGAAGGGTTTTCATTTCAGTTTTCAAAGTTTAGTGAAGTTTTAACTGATTTAAAATAACTTTGATTAGAAAATATTAATTCTCCTACAAATAATAGGAGAATCACGATTTCACAAAGAATTAATGTCAACGACCCGCCACTAACCTTACGGTCTAGTGGGGGCTTGTAAAAGCCCAGTTGACTAGCTTCAGGAACTTGATAATAAGTTCCTACGTTATTTGTGTTATGATACCTTGGAGTGTACTCGCAAG
>JBNMNM010000356.1:0-3642 GCA_051275585.1 bacterium
GATTTACGTCCAGTAATTAGAAAAAAACCGACTCCCATTCCTGCTATTATGAGCAAGCTTAGAAGGGTCATTGTTTTGATTTTTGATTTTGCTGGAGGTGCAATTCCTTCTACATCTACTTTTCCACTAACAGTTAATTTTGTTCCAGATAGTGATGTAACTGTAAAAGTTGTGCGAGTTTCTGCACCATCAAAAAATTGAAGAGTTTGTTTCATTGCTCCCGTTTTTGATGTGAACACTCCATCAAACATGGTACTTTGATCTTCCATGTGAAATGTATTGATTTGAATTGTTGTAGGAGTTTTAAGAAGAACTCCATCTTTTTTCACTTGAATATCAAAGTCTACTGTTTTTCCAACTACTGCATGTTTTGGTGAGAACTTAACTTGAAGAGTATAAAGTCCAACTGTTTTAGACCAATTTTGAATTCCTACAGTCTTTTTAGTTGCTTCATGTTTTTCACCACTATGTGCGTATGTAGCTTGTGGAAGAGCAGAACTTAAAAGGAAGATACTAAAAAGACAAGCAATACCTGCTTTCAATGCTGTTTTTGCTTGAGAACTTCGTAAAAAAACCTGACCACCAATTACTCCTAACAAAAATAAAACTCCCAAAAAAATAAAAAGTTTTGATTTTTCCTCAGGATTTTCAGAAACAGCGAGGTTTAAAGTTGCCTTTTTACCATTTACAAAAACATCAAATTGGTATTCACCACGAATAGGATACATTGTTTTAAATGTAACTTTACCTGTAGCTGAATAGCCTTGAAATGTATAAAGAATTGTATTTTCAACAACAGGGAAATCTGTAGAAATTAACCAATGAGTTTTTGGTGTGTACATTACAATTTTATATTCAGACCCTTTTGGAATAGAGAGCGTTGTTTTTGCAACATCTAAATCAGGTCGAATTTTTTGAATTGTAGGAAAGGTTTCAATGCTAACTTTGCTAAATCCTGTTTGAGCAAATAACAGGATTGCAAGAATAGCTAATAGCAGTTTGTTCATGTGAGTCATCCTTTTTAAGTGCAATTGTGTTGACGATAAATTTATTTCAATGGCATGGAACAATGACTAGTGCATGTCGAAGCTCATGGAAATAGTCATGAATTGCAGGATATTCACTGAACAAAGACACATATACCATCATTTGTACAATTGCTGTATAAAAGAATGCTTTTGTTAAAAGAGATGTTTTTTGCTTTTTGAAGACTTTTATCTGTCGTTTAATATATTGGTTTTGATTTTTCATGATCTTCCTCACCAGATGGAATGGTTTTTAATTCAAGACGTTTTCATCTAAAAAGCTAGAAATATGATAAGGATGATTAACTCACACTGCTTTGCGTAGAGTGTAAAATAATCCCTTAAAAGTCCAGTTCTAAATAAGAGTACTTGGATCAAATAAGTTGGATAAAGGAAGGCTGTAGAAAGGAAATTTGTAGATACTTGTCGCAAGAATATTAGGAGACACGTCTACAAGTTTTCCAGTTCCTTCGCCTGGTTCTTGTTCTATTTTTGTCTAATTGGGCAGGTTTCCTGACTTAAAGCACATTCCAAATATCTTTCCACAAGTTTCTTGCAGTGATATTGTTTTGGAACTGTTACTTATCACAGTTGCGAGGACAGCTACGGATTTAAACCGTATTCCCTATTATCTAACTAACTTAGTTAGCACCAAACTATAAATCAAGCTAATGAGCTAACAAAGGAGGATTGAAAAAGCAATTATAAAAATAAGCCTATGCTGATCTATTAGTTATCTAACTAAGTTCGTTTGTTTTTTATTTTGCTTTAAAGATGCTCGTTTCAGGATGGAATGCAAACCAAGCAAACCAATAAGTGATTACTGTAGGAATTTCTTTTCCATTTTTAAGTAAAACTTTTCCTGTTCGATGTGAGCCATTCCAGTGAATTTGTAATTGTTGTCCTGCAAAAGCTTCTTTTATAAGAGAGGAACCTTGTTTAGACAGTTCAGCAAATGGATAAGCTCGAAATTTTCCATTAATCTTTAAACCAATCACCTGTTCTTTAGGATGATATTTATTGCTTTGATTGCTAAGTGGGAACCATACACGACGGCTTGTTGTATAACCTTGATATGGAGTTCTGCTATAATCTCTACCAAATCCTGTATTTGTTGATAAAACCATTGTATTGGGGAATTGCTTTTTCCAGTCTTCCCAAGTTGTATTTGCAAGTGGAATCATGGTTAAGTTTGTACCTTTCAATTTTCCAGAAACAGCCTTGCCCAATAGTTGAGACCATAGTGAATTGGTTTGTCGGTCATATAGTAAAACATCACTATTATAGAGAAGGCCTGATACACCAAATTTTAAACTCTGATTTTTTACCTTTGATTTAAAGGCAACCCCAGAGCCACAAAGAGGGCAATAGCTAACAACCAAAGGTCTTCCTTGAATTTGGTCATTTACAATTTCATGCCAGTTTAAAATGCGAATAGGATACGCTCTAGCAACACCATTGTGATAAATACCTAAAATTCGGTCATTATTTTTTAAATATGTGGCTTTTGATTTTGGAATAAATTTAGGTCGGTCAATAGAAGGAATTCCATCACGAGGAGGGCCACCATGAAGAATCTGTTCGAAAGGAATTAATGGCTTCTCTATTTGAAAGCCATTTTTTTCAAGTGCTAATGCTGTAAGTGGAAGAATGAGTAAAGAAAAAATGAATGATGCCCAATAATATTTCATTGGAAAACTCACGATGATAAGGATACCAAAATATGATTACAGTTAAGATATTCTTAAGTCGTAATTATACATTTTTTCTTACAGATTTAGTCGCAATTATTTTGAGAATTACAGTAAGGAGGAGTTGTTGTTTTTCCACATCTACAAAGTAAAATTGTAGATGGATGTTGAAATGTGATTTTTATTGGTTTGAAACTACTTCCACGGTGATTACCATCACAAAAAGGAAAGGATTCACTTTTCTGACATGTACAGAATGCACAATTATCATTTGATTTAACAATATGTGAATAATATTTTTTAGTTTCTTTCATTTTTTAGCAAATAATTGAAGTTAAATCGTGTATTTAGTGCTTAGATTGAAATTAGTAATGACATTATTTCTAATGTTAGAGAATCATCTCTAAAACATCGGGAAGTTATATTTTTTTCAAACGGCATCATTATATGGTATATTTTAGATTCGCTTTGCGATTTATGTCAATTTTAACAAAAAGTGCATTTTATCTGTAACATATCTGTCAATGTCTTTTAGTTGGGTATTTTATAGTGATTGTAGTTTTTGATGTGATTAAAATAAAGGCATATTTAGAGTACGTAAGTAATCAGTCCAACGTAAATAATAGGATTTTTTTTTGTATTTATTAAAATAAATTATACTGTGGAAATTAGTGTGATATTTCTTACTAAGACTTCCCTAAAACACTTTAAGTATAAGCTTAGGAACAGCTTAGGAACAGCTGAAAAATAACTTATACAACTTTATTTTTCCAAGCATTTAGTTTCATCATCAGCTAGATGAGATTTGTATAAGTTATTCTTTTTTTGATCCTGAATTAATCCAAACTAGTTAATGAAAACAGTTTATAGGAATAAAATATGAATCATTATTTCTAATAAACCCCATAAAGGCCTTTATTTTGCAG
>JBNMNM010000357.1:0-3634 GCA_051275585.1 bacterium
CTTTATGGGCTCCTGTTTTTGATCCATATTGGAAGAATGAACCTGTATCCGCTAGAATTCAATTTTTTAAGGACTACCCTGAATTCAACCCTTTAAAAAAGATACCTTGTAGTGATTAACTCGCATCACCCTCACCTTGAGAGATCGAACATGGACTTGCGAATGTGGAATCACACATGATCGTGATTTCAACGCTGCACTAAATTTAGAAATAGAGGGGGAAACCTCTATTAAGGCTGGGCTTGTCAGACTACTAGAAAGAGTGGCATCGACCCGATAGCTTTAGAATCCCCCTACTTTAGTGGGGGGAGTTTTTCAAATCAAATACCAATTAAGTAATCATTATTGATACCTCTTTTTATTAGCAAAAAGCAGCTTCTTCCCTTTTAAAGTACCTCAAAAATTCCTTTTGATTGTTTCACTCCTAGAACAGTCATTTCCAAAATCCATATCTAATCATTTTGCATCGAATCATATAGTCTCTAAATTTAATTTAGAGTTATTCTCATTTTTAACCTTTCTTAGTGTCTAGCAAAGGAAACAAAAATAAGAATCAATTCAATAATTTAATTTTGACTCTAAATTTAGCAAAACCACTTCCTTTCGTTAAAAAATTCATTTTTAAAGATCACAAGAAATAGGTCAGAGTGAAAAAATATTATCCTCTTTATGTATTATTTCTGTTTCTATTAGTACCATTTTGGTCCTATTCAAAACCATTGCAAAGTCGTAGTGGCTTTGGTCCACTCCATTTTACAAGCCAATCTTTATTTCAATTACTACAAGGCCATTACTTACATGAAACACCCGAATTAGAAGAGAAAGGGAAGTTTCTTTTTATATCTACTGCAACATGGGCAAATACATGGGATTATAATAGTAGTCGGTATCGTTTTGATTTTGAGTCTTGGTTATTCACGGAACATTTTGCTTATAGTGTTACAGATCGGTTTCAAGTTTCTTTACGATTTCAGTTCTTGCGAATCGGTGGTGGAGTAATGGATCCCTATATTGAAGGATTCCATAAAGGCTTAGGAATTAGTAATGGTGGGAGAAATGAGTTTCAACAAAATGATTCTATGTTTGAAGCTTATGGTACAAAGCAATATAAAATACGTAATCTTTTTTCAGCAAATTCAAATACATCATCAACTGGTGAAGACAGTGCCTTTTGGATTAATCCATCCCCAAGATTGTCTTTTCGTTATGCATTGCATGAAAAATCATCTGATATTCCTATTACACTGCAATTCTCAACTTCTTTGCATTACTCAGAAAGTGTGGTGTCTGTTATCAACAAGAGTTTTAGTTCTAATTCGATAGGTATTTCTACAGCTTTTCGTTATAACGCTAGAACAGCGAGTACTGTCTCTGTTGCATATACAAGATCAATTGGACACACTAATCAAGAATATTTAAATAATTGGCAGCTTTCAGCAATGTACAGCCTTGATTATCAACTTTCTGAAAAAACAGCATTGGTCACTCAAATTCTACGAGAATCATCAGTAGGAAAAAGCACAGATACCTCCTTTGATGAAGCAACCACTGAAATTTTATTCGGTGCAAAATGGAGGTTATCAGGCTCTGTTACACTTGAATTTGCCCTTGTTGAAAATTTATTTACACATGATAACTCTGTAGACTTTGCTATTTTTGGTGGAGTTGAAGCCCAATTTTAATGTCCTCTTGTTTAAAAATAGAAACCTATTTATTGAAATTATCCAAAAAAAATGATGTTACTTAGTACTCAACGTGTAACATCACATATGCTTTTTCAATGGATGATTTATGAATGCAAAAGTTTTTAAATGTAATAAACTGCCATTTTTGGAGTTACGTTATGTTTTAGACAAATTAAGTTGTGAGAAAAAGCATACCCATGAAGCATTAACAGTAACTGCGATCAAAGAAGGTCAAGTCGATTTACTGTTTAATGATAAAATAGAGTATTTAAAGCCTAACTTTGTTGCTGTTATCAACCCTCATCAAGCTCACTCTGCGGAAGTAATAAACTCTGATAGTAAAGGTGGATATGCTCTTTACCTTGATCTTCAATGGTATTGTGAAAATATTCAAAACCTACTGTTAACAAATCACAATAACTTTTTACCATTTCAAACCTCAGTATTTTCCTCAAAATTGATTTACAACGAATTTATCGAACTTTGTGACTTATTATTTGAAAGTGTATTTTTACTTGAGAAAGAAGAAAAATTAATCGAATTTTTAATAAAGCTATTTCAAACTTATCACCCTTGTAAGCTAGATGAAGATATAGATATTAAAAACAACGAGGTTGCGAAACAAATAAAGTCTATTTTGGATGAAAATTTAGACATTGATTTAACACTTAATGAGATTAGTCTAAAAAGTGGACTTTCAACTAGACATTGCTTACGAATATTCAAAAAAGAATATGGATTGCCTATTCATGCTTATATTCTGAATCAAAAAATTCATAAGGCAAAAGAACTTTTATCTACAGATATGCCGATTATTGATGTTGCACTTGAGAGTGGATTTTTTGACCAAAGTCATTTAACTAAATCCTTTAAATTAGTTTTTCAGGTAACTCCAAAACAATATCAAAATGCTATTTTGCATTGATGTTCATTTTGTACAATCGTTCTCATTAAATTATAAAGTACAAGTATAATTCGTTTTATAAAAACCAATTATACAGAGAAATTTTATGAGAACTACAAATCAAAATCATGATGAAACTATAATTCATCAATTTAGCAAACAAGCAATTCCATTCACAAAACTTTCAGGGCATCTTGATTCTATAGAGATGCTTTTGGAAATGAGTCATGTAAATAAAATGGATACTGTTCTTGATGTTGCTTGTGGTCCTGGATTAGTTGCTTGTGTATTTGCAAAAACAGCAAAACATGTAACAGGCATAGACATAACAAAAGAAATGATTACACAAGCAAAAAAGTACCAACAAAAACAGCATTTGCTTAATTTATCTTGGGATATTGGAACTGCTTTGCCATTGCCTTATGAATCAGAATCGTTTTCTGTTGTTATTACACGTTATAGTTTTCATCATTTTGTTGATCCTCAAGCCATTTTGAGTGAAATGTTTCGAGTTTGTAAACAAGGTGGAGTTGTTTTAGTTGCAGATGTCTCACTACCAAAAGAAAAAATAGAAGCTTTTAATCAAATGGAAAAACTTCGAGATCCTTCTCATACTCAAGCACTGTCTTTGGATCAATTTGAAGAAGTTATGTTTAAATCAGGATTGAAAAATTTAAGGTGTGGAAATTATAAAGTTGAGATGGAACTTGAAAAGCAACTAAAAGCATCATTCCCTAATCCAAATGATGAAGAAAAAATCAGGGAAATATTTTATCAAGATATTGATCTTAATTCATTAGGAATGAATGCTCATAAAATTGAGAATGAAGTTCACTTTACTTACCCCATATCAATTTATGCAGGAAATAAATAACCAAATAAAATCAATAATCTGACATTGAGCAGGTATAAATTTTTAAAAAATATTTAATATATATCTGATTTTATTTCCTTTTTATATTTACGAGGGAATTAGTAAAAATATGTATCAACATCAATTCCATTTTTAATGTGATTAATTTTGTACTGATGAAACTAATAATCA
>JBNMNM010000358.1:0-3633 GCA_051275585.1 bacterium
AGCGAGCTTCTAACAGTTAGACAGTCAAAGACTGCTTTGCCATTATCTTTTTTGACGCTTCGTTGCTATCTGCACGAATAACTTTCGCCTTTCGTGTCTTACATTTAGCTCCACGCCCACTATCAAAAAGAACACCTCTTTTTGACAACTCCGTTCCAGAGTTCATTATTAACTTAATTGCTCTTTTTTTAATAACCTGAGCGGCATTAACATCCGCATTCTCAAAGTATCCACAACTAATACACAAGAACTTAGACTGGCTCTTACGATTATCGGGGTGAATGTGTCCACATTTGGAACATTCTTGAGAGCTTTGATAGGCTGTATCTTAAAGATTACTTTGTTGCCTCTAAAAGCTTTGTATCCTGTATATGACTCAAGCTTGTGCCAGCCTTTATCAAGGATTGCTTTGTTTAAGCCTGATTTAGCCTTAGCATTATTTTTGTCCCAACCTTTCCCATTTTCTTTTCGTACAGGTTTAGATCGTTTGGTCATGTTCTTGGTTCTTAAGTCTTCGAAAATAAATACATGAGACTTAGAATCAACTAATTTGCTACTTGTTTGATGACAAAAATCCTCTCGGATATTTCCAACTTTTTTGTGAGCTTTGGCTATTTTACTTTTAGTTTTTTTCCCTTGGTTCGAGCCTTTTTTTTGTTTGGATAATTTTCGTTGGTATCGTCAAAACTACGACTTTTCCCCAAAAGTAATTTCTTTAGGGAAATTTCCTCTTTATATCTCTGCATTTGCTAAAGATCATCATGGAGAAGTCTATGTAGTCGACTTTTACAGAGGAACCTTGTACCAACTAATGACCTCAAATTAGGGCTCCTTTAAATAGAAATTTACTTGACAACTTTACGCTTCAGGTTAACACTGTAAACATACAATGAAAGATACAAAAAGAAAAATATTGGACACAGCACGAATTATCTATCTTCGTGAAGGAATAGAAGGAATTTCAATGCGAAAGATTGCAAAAGATGTCGGAATTAGTGCCACTGCAATTTATCGTCATTTTAAAAATAAAGAGGTTCTTTTAGCAGAATTAATTGTTCAAGGTTTTCGATTTTTTGAACAATATTTATTCCGAGCATTAGAAAAAGATAGTGCTGCTGATCGACTTGTTTTAACAGGACAAGCTTACTGTAATTTTGCATTAGAACAGAGCCAATACTACAATGTAATTTTTAGCTCTGCTTATGAAATGAAGATGTTATCTCTTACTGAGAGCATGCAAAAGCAGGTTCGAGCAACCTTTCAATTCATTGTCGACCGAGTTCGTGATGCAATGGAAGAAGGTTTTTTAATTCAAGATGATTCTGTTGATGTCGCTCGAACTTTATGGGTTCATGCACATGGAATGGTTTCTTTACATTTAGCAGGATCTTTCCAAGAAGATTTGGATTTCAAAGCATTTTTTAATCGATCAATGCAACGACTATTACTAGGAATCCAAAAAAAATAACACTGTTAACCTAACCGTAGAGGATGTATGAGAGTTGGAAAAAAATATTCGCCTGAACAAGTCAATGACTCTTATGATGTTATTATTGTTGGATCAGGAATTGGCGGAATGACCGCAGCAGCACTTCTTTCTAAGGAAGGAAAAAAAGTTTTATTATTAGAAAAACATTATGTTGTTGGTGGTTTTACCCATACTTTCAAACGAAAAGGTTATGAGTGGGATGTTGGAATCCATTATATTGGTGAAGTTCATCGAAAACGTTCCGCAATGAGAAAAATCTTTGATGATATTTCTGATGGAAAAATTCAGTGGGCACCAATGCAAGATGTTTATGATCGTGCTGTTTTCGGCGATAAATCTTATGATTTTGTTACAGGAAAGCAACGATTTGAAGACCAAATGATTGAATATTTCCCTGAAGAAGCAGATGCAATTCGGAAATATATCCAAATGGTGATGGATGTTGGTTCCGCAACTCAAAAATTCTTTACAGTAAAAGCACTTCCACCATTAATTGCAAAAATTGCTAAACCATTTTTAACTAAAAACTTTTATAAGTACTCAGATCAAACCACACTACAAGTTCTTCAATCATTAACTAAGAATGAAAAATTGATTGCAGTTCTAACAAGTCAGTGGGGTGATTATGGCCTTTCTCCTAATAAATCTAGTTTTGCAATTCAAGCTATGATTGCACGTCACTATTTTGAAGGTGGAGCTTTTCCAGTTGGTGGTTCTGCAACGATTGCTGAGCATATTGTTCCAGTAATTGAGCGATCAGGCGGAAAAGTGCTAACAAGTGCAGATGTAAAAGAAATTCTTGTTCGCCGTAATAAAGCGATTGGTGTTTTAATGGCTGATGGAACAGAGATTCGAGCGAAAAAAGTAATTAGTGGAACAGGTGTTTTTAACACTTATGGAAAAATGCTTTCAAGCAAAGTTCAGAAAAAAAACAAACTTGAAAAAACATTAAAGACAGTTCAACGCTCATCTCCTCATATTTCCTTGTATATTGGGATGAAGGAAACAGCAGAAGAGCTAAAATTAGAACAAACTAATTTATGGATTTATCCAAGTTATGATCATGATAAAAACATAAATGATTACAAAGACAAAAAAACTGATGAATTTCCTGCGGTTTATGTTTCATTTCCATCAAGTAAAGACCCTGAATGGAATAAAAACTATCCTGGAAAATCAACAATTGAGATTGTAAGTTTTATGCCTTATGAATGTTTTGCAAAGTGGGAAGATTCACCATGGTTAAAACGAGGCGATGATTACAAAGCATACAAAGAAGAGATTTCTCAAAAGCTATTAGAAGTACTGTATAAACATGTTCCACAGGTCAAAGGAAAAATTGACTATTACGAACTATCTACACCGTTAAGTACGAAGCACTTTTGTAGTTATGACAAAGGAGAAATTTACGGAGTTGATCACACTCCTGAACGATTCCGTTTAGATTGGTTACAACCAAGAACTCCAATTAAGAATTTGCTTCTTACAGGACAAGATATTGTAACAAATGGAATTGGTGGAGCATTATTTGCGGGAGTAATTACAGCATCATCACTTATCGGAAAAAACATTATGAGTGATATTTTCAAAAGAAATTAGTTTATAAAAAAAGGAAGTCTTATAAAAAGACTTCATTTTTTCATTCAAAAATGATTTATGCTGCAATAACGGCAGAAACTTTAGTCACCATTTCATTTAAATCATTAACATTACCTTTATAGGCAATTCTTGTATTTTCAGTAGAGCTTTGAAAACGGAAAAACAAAGTCTTGATAAAAAACCATCGTATCGATTCTTCATATCCGACTTCCATAATTGATTTTTTTGTTAAAGCTGTAACGGCTGTGTTTCTTGGCAAAACCCAAAAAGCAGTTTCTTTATCTACTCGCAATACTCTTTGGTTTGTAATAATAATATAAGTTTTCAGAGAGTGCCCTAAAATCATACCAATGATCCTAACTAGCCCCATAATAGCTTTTAATACTGGATTTGAAGACTCTGTAAATGCATTCCCCTCTAATTCAAATAGCTTTTCTTCACCATCAAGCATAACAACTTCTTTCATTTGTTTCTCCGTTTTGTATTTGACATAAAAAATGAATTAGAGTTGTTATCATACTTCAAAATTAAATGTAAAAACAATT
>JBNMNM010000359.1:0-3629 GCA_051275585.1 bacterium
ATTTAAGATGTGTGGCTTTTATTTTTAATGCAGTACTAAATTTTTCGCCCATTTCATTGGTTAAATGTCTTTTACCATGTTCATATTCGCTGATCATGCTTTGACGAATCCCCATAATAGCAGCCACCTGCTTTTGAGTAAGACCAGCTTTCAACCTAGCTGCTACCAGAAGATTACCAATTCTATTTGACTGCATTTCTTGCCAAAAATTAGTTTCTTCAACAGGAACACTATCAGTAGAATTACTTTCAGTTAAAATTGTAACTTCATACTTTTCACGTATCCAAGCAATTAACTCTTCTGTTTTATCGCCCTGAATAGATAACTCAATATGGGGCTTTTTCACGAGAGCCAACATAATATACCTCAATTAAAATTTCATTTTTACTATAAGACCAACAAGCTACATATCGATAATTCAGATGACAGTGATACTTTTCTTTCCCTAGGGGAGAAAAATTATGCCAATCTTTTTGAATTGGACCATCAGCTTTTAAGTCTTCAATAAGTAAGAAAAAGAGTTGCTTGACTTGTTTTGGTAATTTATCAAGTCCCTTTTCAACTTTTTTCTTAATGTTTACTTTAAATTTCATGCAGTGATAATATCACCGTAGAGAGTGATATGCAAGTATCTTTCAAACAGGTTAATAGATAGTTGTAGGTTCTCTAACATGTGGAATAGAGTCCATCATCATGATCAACCCAGTTACTAAGAGGTGTAGTAGAGTTTTTATATTTTATAATGCTTTACTACAAAAAGAGATTGTTTGTGTTTAAATGTTATTGCAGTGATTTATTGGTAGCAGTACTCATTCATCCAGTTTTCAGGTAATGTCTGAATTACTTTATATTGCCATGCATTTTCTGAAGTGGTTGTTTTTGAGAGGAATTTTTTTTCAAATAATAATTCTAATAAACTCATGTATTGACTGATATAAATGTAATGTTCCACTGGAAATTTTGGATGCATTTCAGCCATCATTTGAGCCGCATTTTTTTCTTCTGTTTCAGAAAGAGCATTCCTTAAATATTGATATTTTTTATTTAATCTTGGAACAATCATGTCTTCATACCAACTTTTGAGGGAAGAGACATCTTTACCATGACAAGTATGGACTGTATGAAAAGAATCAGATTGCTCAGATAATAGTTTTCCTGTTGCAACTAAATCTTGCACAGAATCATAGTGGCCTACCCATGTTGATTCAAATCCAGCCATAAAACTTAAGACAATATCACCACCAAAAAAATGACCATCAATTCCAAAACAAAGGTGATCTTTAGAGTGTCCAGGGGTGTAAATAATTTGGATATCATTAATTTGTTCATGACCTTGAACAATGTAGTCTGGTTGGATTGGAAGCAGTGTAGGTTTTTCTTTATTTTTAGCAGAAGTAAAACTAAATGTTGGTTCACCATCTTTGCGAGGTGTTCCATAATGAGCTAATAATTCTCTGCGTAAAGGATCATATTTTTCTAACCAATTATTTCCAATGATAAGTCGTTCCACTCCAGCTTCATGCACTAATACTTTTGCGGAAGGAAATTGTTTTTTTACAGAGTAAGCATTTCCACTATGATCTGTATGACTATGACTAAGCAGAATCCAATCTAAATGAGTAACATTTAATTCTTCTAATTTAGATAAAAGTAGCTCGGCATGATTTTGATAATGAGTAGAAGTATCAATTAGGTAGGTTCCTTGAGTGCTTTTTACTAGGTAAATTCGAACACTACTTTCAATAGGATAGCCTGTCGGCATTTCAATACATGTTACTGTAGTCATGGCTCAACACAAGGAAGGATTTTAAATTAAAAGACAAACTTCTTGATAAAGGTTGCTTTTAACTTTGTAAATTTAAAATCGAGCAATTGTTCGAAAAGCTAATAACTAAAGTAATTTGTTCTTTCGTTTACCTTTGACAATGTATTGAATATCCCAAAACATTTTGTGGGTAATTTCATTGAGTTCCTTAGCTGAATCCATATTTGTTTCTACCGTTAAAAATATATCATTCATGCTATTTTTAATATTATTTGATGTGGCGGCTTGTTCTTCTGTTGATGCTGAAATTTGCTCAATCATGTCGGCAGTTTCTCCAACATGTTTAATGATAGAAGTTAGAACTTCACCCACATTTTGAGATAAAGTAAATCCCTCCTCTGTTTGAGTATTTCCCTTTTCAATAAACAGTGTAATTTCATTGCTTGCATGGGTACTATTTTCAGCTAGCTTACGAACTTCCTCTGCAACAACAGCAAATCCTCTTCCTTGTTCTCCAGCTCTAGCGGCTTCAATTGCAGCATTCAATGCTAGTAAATTGGTTCTTTCAGAAATATTGGTAATCATTCCTGTCATTTCTTTTACTTTATCTGAATACTTAAGGATCATCTCCATTGAGTAAATGGCCTTTTGAACCGATTCATCACCAGCTTTTGCTCGTTTTGCAGAGTCATGGGCAACATGAGCGACTTGATTTGCTTGGTCAGCTACATCTTGAATTGATGAAATAAGCTCTTCTACAGAAGCACCAACCTCCTCAATTGCTGAACTTTGAACTTGTGCACCTTCGGTTACTTTGCTTGATGATGATGTTACTCTTTGGACATTATTTTCAACTTTTTCAAGAGACTTCGAAATGGAGTTTGCAATCATGAATGTGAAGATAATTCCTACTGCCATTGCAAAAAATCCAATAATAAAAATAACCCAGAAAATTTCTTTGATTTGTTTTTCTGATGCTTGTTTTTTTGCAAAAACGGCTTCTTTTACATCGTGAGTATAAACACCTGTTCCGATAACCCAATTCCAAGGCTTGAATAAGCGAACATAGCTTTGCTTTGGTTCATAAGCACTTAATCCATTTTTTGTTGGTTTTGGCCACTCATAAGATACAAATCCGTACTTTGACTGTTGAACCACATGATTCATTTGTTGGAAAAAAGGAATTTTGGTTTGAATTCCTGTTGCTAAAACAAGATTTCCTTTTCGTTCCCCTTTTGTATAACGGAAGTTAGAAATATCTTTTCCATTCAGTGCAGGAACTGTTGGATGCATCACCATGAAAACATTAGAAGGATTATTTGCTAGATATGAATGCAACCAGAAATAGCCCTTATTTCCTTGTCCATAACGAAACTTACTTATCATTTGTGCTGCTTTTTCTTTAACTTCAGATTCCCAATTACTAAGATATGTTCCTGTTCCAATAACCCAACCCCAAGGTTTGAATAAACGAACATAACTGATTTTTTTTTGATATTTGCTCAATCCTGTTTTTGTTGGTTTTGGCCATTCATATCCAACAACACCTTCTCCTTGTTTTGCTATAACACGATTCATTTGAAGGAAAAAAGGAACTCTTTCATTAATTCCAGAAGCATAAACAATCTCTCCTTTTCTTTTTCCTTTTGTATAACGAAAACTAGAAAGATCTTTTCCATTCAGAGCAGGAACGGTGGGATGCATAATCATACGAGAACGATTAACTTGATTATGATCAAATGAGTGAATCCACACATAGTCAGTACCATCTGATCCAAAACGAAGCTGTTTTATGAAGTTAACCATTTTTTGCTTTAACTTTTTTCTAGTTCTATCTGGATTTGATGACTTTAAACTTTGTTTG
>JBNMNM010000360.1:0-3629 GCA_051275585.1 bacterium
AACATGATAGCATTTTATCTTTCTTGATTTTTATTTTTTCTAATTTTTTGTTGAGAACAATGAAGAAACATTTTTGCTGGCGATGTGACAACATCTCATTTTATGATTGTTGACTTGTGTAAAATCCGTAAACTAAAAATGAAGAAAGGTTAATTCACTTCTCAGATCTAGTTTTTTCTAGGGCTTTTTTACTCTTTCCAACCAATTCCAGTTCAAATAAATTTGCCTTAAAAAATTTCTCTTCATTTAAGTTGAATTACTTGTTTCTCATAAAAATTACTGTTAGTAGATTGAAGTATTTATTTGTTAGAAGTAATCAAACTACTAATAAGGTTATATTTTCTTTCAAATTAAAGTTTTAATTCAATTCAATAGTTCAAGTATGAAAAAGTTAGTTTTTGTAATTTTATTAAGTCTTACCGCAATATTAAGTGGTTGTAGTTCTTGGTCTATAAAATGGATTTTCTGATCAAGAAGGGTGGGTTTGGCAAAAAAAAGGCTTTAATGCATTTCAAGCACGGCATTGGAAAAAAAATGGTTTTAATGCATTTCAAGCATCGTATTGGATGACTTTAATTGATCCTGGAAGTTACTCTTCCAGAGCCTATGATGCAAAGCTTTGGAGGCAATATTTAACACACAGAGAATATACAACAGTTCTTAAGTTTGATAGAGATATTACTAGATCAAAATGGAAGCAATTATTAAAAACTACGAAAAAGCCTATAAAGTGGTTTGAAAATGGTTTTTCTTATAAACAGATTATTCAATGGAATAAATACTTTAATAATTCGATTTCTATTTCTGAAGCAGGTCAATGGCTAAAGAATAAATTTAATCCTTCTCAAACAAAAATCTGGATAAATGCAGGGTTTTCTGCTTCTGAAGCAAATCTATGGAGAAAAAATAAATTCTCTATTTCTCAAGCAAAAATTTGGAAAGATGTAGGATTTTCTGCTTCTGAAGCAGGTCTATGGAGAAAAAATAAATTCTCTATTTCTCAGGCAAAAATTTGGATAAATGCAGGATTTTCTGTTTCTGAAACAGGACAATGGTTGAAAAACAAATTTTCTATTTCCCAATCAAAAGCATGGAAAAAAGCTGGTTTCTTTGTTTTTTATTCAGAATTAAAAAAGATTAAATTTTCTATTTCTCAAACAAAAATTTGGAAGCAATCAGGCTTTTTGGCATTTGATGCAAAACAATGGAAAAAACATAAGTTTTCCCCTTCTCAAGCACAAGTTTGGAGAGATGCAGGATTTTCTATTTTTGACGCAAAACTGTGGAAAGGAGATAAATTTTCTGTTTCTCAAGCAAAACCTTGGAAAGATGCAGGATTTTCTATTTTTGATGCAATACCGTGGAAAAAAACAGTATTTTCATTAAAAGAATCTATAAAGTTGGCATCTGCCCATATTAGGATAAGTACTGCTGAAATAATAAAACATTATGCTGGTAGTAAACAGAGAAAAGACATCAATTACTTTATTTTAGGAAATGCTGTATTAAATGCAAATTTATCATTGAGCGAGCTGGATAAATATTACAATTCAAAAATTAGTTTATCTTCAAAGCTTAAATATTTAAAAGAATACAAGATGCCATACTGGAATTTGCTTAAAATTAAGCAACAATGTGGAAATCTTTCTCTTTTAGAGAACCTCAAAGATGACCCTTATGATTCTCCAAAATGTTACAAAGTTTCTATGAAGTTATTTCAACGTCTTTCTCGTTACACTGCTTTATACAGAATTTACAAATATGGTTTACAATATAGAAAGTGGAAATTTCATCCAACATTTCTAATGCATGTACGAGGTAATAAAACTTTAATTGTAGGTAAAACTGTTGCCATCATCAAAACCAACTCTGAGTTTAAATACACAACAACAGGGAACTCTGTAAAAATTGTGCGAGATGTAAATGTGTTGTGGCAAAAAGAAAGTAATTTTAACACAAGCTATTAATTTGGAAGTTCTCAGCTTTATGTATTTTTTTAGTAAAAATAAAAGCTAATCATGGATTGATTGTCTTTTAATAAGGTTTGTCATAAGGTGCGTTTTTTATTTACACAGCAACAAATTTTGCAAGAAAAAGAAGATGAAAGTTGAATCTGAAGAGGAACAACCTCTTAAAAAAAGTAAGAGTCAAAAAAAAAGGGACATGGATGTGCTTCAAAAATTAGGAGCAAATCTTGTAGAACTTTCGGTAGCTCAAATCAAACAGTTTGATCTATCAACTGAGTTATATGATGCAATTATTCTTGCCAAAAGAATAAAGCGAGAAGCACTGCGACGACAGTTGCAAAATATTGGAAAGTTGATTCGTGTGGCTGATACTGAATCAATTCAAGAAATGTATAACAATATTGTGCAAGGAAAAACAAAGTCTGCTGAAAACTTTCAACATCTTGAATATTGGCGTGAAGAGCTGATTAAAAATAATAAAGAAATTCTTGATCAAATTATAGAACGATTTCCAAATATTGATCATCAACAATTTAATCAACTGATTCGAGGAGCAAGAAAAGAGCAAGGAACAGAAAAGCCCCCTAAAAATACAAGGGCTTTATTCCGTTTCTTACGTGTTTTGGTAGAAAAAAAGGAAGAAACTTAGATTCGAAAATCAACAATTTCATTACTAAGTTCATCTGCCATTTTATGAAGATCTTCAGCAGCGATAGTAATTTGCTGGCTTGTTTGAGTTAACTCTGTAACTGCCGCTGCATTATTTCTTGTAATCATTTCAAGTTCATTTGTTGCTTGGTTCACACTTTCAATATGTTGACCTTGCTCAGACATACTTTCTTTTACCTCTTTAATCTGTCCTGAAATTTCTTCAACTTTTTGAATTACTTCATTAAAAACAACGGTTGTTTGTTGGTTGATTACATTTCCTTCATTTACATTTGTAGAACTAATTTCAATTAGTTTTTGAATTTCAGTAACTGATGCATTGGAACGTTCTGCTAAATTCCGAACTTCATCAGCAACAACCGCAAATCCTTTTCCAAACTCTCCAGCTTTTGCCGCTTCAATTGCCGCATTCAAAGATAATAAATTCGTTTGATTTGAAATCTCTGTGATTACTGAGATAATACCCTCAATTTTGTGGCTACTATCTTCAATCTTTTTCATAGATTCTTCCGTTTTTTCTAGTGCTTTTTTTCCCTTTGTTGCTTGATCTTGAGCTTGATCTGCAATCGTCTCAATTTGATATACTTGCTCTGAGGTTGTTTTTACAGAACCACCAATTTGTTGGATTGTTTCTGTTGTATGTTCTAAGCAATTTACTCCATTTTCTGATTCTTCTGCAACTTCTTGTGCAGCACGTTCCATTTCAGCAACGGTTGATGATAATTCAGCTGATACTGTGGAAACCATTTCTGTGCTTTTTCCAACTTCTCCCGTAATTCTTTGAATAATCTGAGATAAGTTTTTACGAGTTTGTTCATACCCTTGACCAATTCTTCCTACTTCATCTGTACGTTGTAAAAGGCCATTTGGAAGTTGTTGGCTAAAATCTTTATTTCCAAGATCAATAATTGCGTTTGATACAAATTGGATAGGTTTAGAAATAAGAAAAGTAACTAAAACACCTGCTCCAATTAAAACAATAACTGTAATAAC
>JBNMNM010000361.1:0-3622 GCA_051275585.1 bacterium
GAGCTGCACAAATAGATCAAAAAACATCATGATTATTGAAATTACAGAGGATATATTCAGATGTAATGATTCTAATAAAAGTCTAAGTTACCTGATTCAAATTTTAACTTACAAACAGCGATATGAGTTATTTGTAGATTTGACAACGATTCAAGATACAAAATATTGGCAAAAACTTGATTTTGATGAACAAGAAGAAATTAAGGAAAGTTACAATAAAATTATATTAGAAGGAACAGATCCTAAATATTTTGTTTCAAAAAGCAATAATGATAGTAATCACTTTGATCTTGAAGAAGCGATTAAGTTTTTTAATCAACCTATTTCAATCATTCTTGAAAATAGTCTTAATGATCAGCCTTTTTTAAAAGCAATCATTAAACACTTTGATAAAACAGGAGATATACAAAAAAAAATAGATCAGAGATGGATAAAATTTGAAAATGCGGGTGGATGTACTAATGTTAAAAACTTTATCAATGAACAACTACAGTCATTTGATGAAATGTCATATTTGTATAATAAAAATAGCCACATCTATTTGCGTTGTTTTGTCCTGCTGGATAGTGATAAGGAGTATCCTATTGCAACAATAAAAGATGAATATGAAAAACTATTATCATTTCTTGATGAGAATAATGTTACAAATCATATTTTAGAAAAACGTTGCATGGAAAACTATATGCCTGATGAAGTTTTCCCTTATATAGAAAATACAGAAAAACTAGAAGATTGGATCAAGGTTTACCTGAGATTAAAAAATGTCCAAAAGGATTTTTTGAATATTAATCAAGG
Organism: bacterium; assembly: GCA_051275585.1. GTDB lineage: Bacteria > SAR324 > SAR324 > XYD2-FULL-50-16 > JBNMNM01 > JBNMNM01. The sequence continues at coordinate 796 of JBNMNM010000361.1, forward strand.
TTTTTCAAATAGTAGCAAACCTACAAATAGAGATGATTTAGAAGAAAAAATTCAAGAATTATATTCTGATATTTCTCAGGCTAGCTATGAAATATTAGATAAAGGATTTAAACTAACAAGTTTTAAACTAAAATTCCCTCAAAATTTTAATCATCATCAAGTTCATAAAACTACTCTCCAAAATCGTTGTGACACAAATGAATTTCAAGATATTCTTAAGAAAATAACTGATTTACTATGAGTACAAAATTAAGAATCTATACAAGAATAAGAAGACTAATTCAATATATAGAAGACCTTGAAAATGGAATTTTGCAAGTTCCTCAATATATAGAAGACCTTGAAAATGGAATTTTGCAAGTTCCGGTTTTTCAACGAGGTTCTACTTGGAGAAATAAAGAAAAATTAGATTTATTGGATAGTTTAAAACGTGGATATCCAATAGGATCTATTTTACTTTGGCAACCTACTGTTAATAAAAAATATGTTGAAGTAAAAAAAATTGCTCACTTTTTTATTCCAGCAAAACAAGAAAATTATTTTTATATTTTAGATGGATTTCAAAGACTTGGAACTATTTTAGGTTGTTTAATCAATCCTAAAAAATCTTCGTTAAATTATGATGAAAATGAAGCAAAAAAATTTTCGATTTATTATGATTTAGAAACAGAAGAATTTTTTTTTCCTCAAACATTAAATGTAAAAAAAGCTCACCAAATTCCTGTTTACCAGTTACTAGATACAAGGGCATCATTTCTTTTTGAGAGAGAACTTAGAAAACAAGACTACAATTTAGAGGAGATAGATCTGTATATAAGTAGACTTATAGATCTATCGACTATGTTGATTGATTATAGTTTACCCTCAATTGATATGATTGGAGGAGAGATGGAGGAGGTTGAGGAGGTCTTTTCAAGAATTAATTCTGGAGGTTCTGATATTTCTTCTGATTCGTTGTTGTCTTCTCATGTGCCTGTTTCCAATCAAGAAAAAAGTCCTGCCCCATTCCAGCAACCTTACACTTTAGCCAGTGGCAGGAAAAATGTTGTTGTAGAATCAAATCCACCACCAAAATCAAAAGAGGAATTAGCAATTTCAAAAGAGGATATAAAAGCAAGATTTCATCAAATTAAATTGAAAATCAAAGAAGCCAAATCAAAACCAAGTAGAGAAGGTTGATTATTTCTGGATGTGTTTTTGTGGAGTAAGCGTCAAATTGACACCAAGAACATGTAAAACTTTTATGATGGTTTCAAATCTTGGTTTTGCTCCTGGTGCAAGAGCTTTATAAAGGCTTTCACGTTCCAATCCAGAATCTTTGGCGATTTGTTTCATTCCTCTAGTTTTTGCAATATCACTAATTGCTGAAAGTAGTATAATCAGGGGACACGTATAATCAGGGGACACGAGACTTATTTCTATAATCAGGGGACACGAGACTTATTTCAAAAAATTAGGAAGAACATAATTAAGTCTCATGTCCCCTGATTACAGGTAAATTTACGGTAGAAGCCCCTTTTGGAACCGAAAGCCTCCAAGTCATCGCATCCAACAAAGATTTGCTGAATAGCATCCCCAAGTATGATTACGATGAAAGTTCAGAATACTATATAGTATCGAGAGATCCTGAAAAAGCGATTGTAAAAACCAGAGCATTAAAACGAAAGAAGCGAACAAGAAAGAAAAAGATGGTGGAATCTGTCTTGATGATGACTACGATTGTTAGGTAATAAATAGAAAGAAGAACAAAAATAAGGCCATTTCAAAACTTAAAAAACTATTCTAAAAGAGTATCTAATATTTTTTAATAAAGAATTTTTATTAAATTAAGAGCTTGTCTTTGAACAAAAGGTATTGCATTTTCCTCTGTAACTATGAGGTTATTAGTCGTTCTAATTCATGAATTCATAATAACATCGCAATTGTAAAATTTGTTTGTACTCTAAAATATAAAAAATTAGATAACTAGGTAAATAAAATGAAAATGGATGTTAAGGTTACTAATTTAGGTAAATTAGAAACAGGTACAATCAAGATTCGTCCTATGACTGTACTTGCAGGACCAAATGGAACAGGAAAGAGCTTTTTTACTAAATCATTATATTCAATATTTAATGTAATTAATAAAAACGTCTATCATATTAGTATTAATCAAAGTATTATCTTGTTAAATATTCAATTAGATGGATATATTTCTGCTTTAAGTTATAGAGGAGAAAAAGACTACAATTCTATTCAATATTTAAAAAATAGCCTAAAACTAATTCAAGAACAAATTGAAATAGCTTCAAAAGCAGATATTCGAGAGTATTTAGATTTTGCACAATCTAGTCTTCAAGGTGTTATTGATAAACTAATTAAAGTGTTTGATGATTATATTTCAAGTTTGAAGCGTAAGCCTAAAAAACTAAAATCGATTAAAGAGCAATCTGCTAAAATAAAAAAATCATTGTTATCATTAAAGTCAAAATTTTCAGATAGTAATGCTCATTATGAGTTTTTACTTTCACAAAGTTTACCCAATGAATTGCATGAAAATTTTCAAGTTTTAAAGTTATCTGATTTGGTAACCTTTGGAAAAGAAACAACATCAATTGTTGTTGATGGTTTAGTTGACCTTAAAATTAGTCGCAAAGGCTGTGAATTTTCATTAGGGTCAGATTTTGTAAATGAGATTTCTTCTTTCTCTAGAGTGGTGTTTTTTGAATCACCTGCATATTGGAACGTAAGAAATGCTTTAAAATATGCAAAAGAAAGTTTAAATTTACACCTTCATGTTAAATCTGATTTAAATAACATTTTGACTGGTGTACCCAAATATTTTTAC
>JBNMNM010000362.1:0-3611 GCA_051275585.1 bacterium
CTGTTACGATTTCTTCATAAATTCATCAATAGCATCAAGTAACTTATGAACACTAGTATAAGGGTTTAACCTATAAGGTGTGCTTTCATCATGATATGATGATTTGATTGTTGTTTGATTCATTTTTTCAGCTCTTGATTTTGCAAGATCAATAGAATCAGAAAGAACATCAAAAATAGATTGATTTCCTTTTTCATAATCAGAAATTCCTCTCTTTTCTAGTTCCTTTTTGAAAAGGTTGCTTTTGATCAAATCATTACAATTACTATAACTTGCAGAAACATCTACGAAATGAAGAAGTATCCATACCTCAAAACATACATTGGTTAGAGCAATATTAATTTGGTTTTTCTTTGCTTTCGCTAGTACCTTTTGATGGTATTCATCAGTGTATTGATTTCGAGATTCTCGATCATACACAACCCAAAACGGATCAGACTTTAGAATATTTTTATCTTTCTTTTTTTTGATAGCTTCATCAACTAATTGTTCTGGAGTAATTTTTTTTGTTGGTTCAACTTTAACTTTTACCCTTCTATTTTCAAGGTAATTCTCCTTATATCGATTTAAATAATTAGGTTCTGTTTTTTTACCTTCACAATAAATACGTAATATCTGTTTTACAGGTTTGTTGCTTACTCCTCTTTTTTTAGGCATCTTTCAATCCTTCTTTTAGAATTGAAAGGATTTCATGTGTATTAATTTTTGGAATAGCTCCGAAGCGTCCTTCTTCATACCATTTACCATAAGGACTATTACTTTTGAGCATACTTTTGTCATACTCATCCAAAGAGTAAAAATTTGTTGCTCCATCGTTTTTCTCAGTAAACCAGATTTGATCTCTACGTAATAACTCAGGAGACATTAAATTGATATTATGGGTTGTAAAAATCAACTGGGCTTGATTCACATTTACAGTGGAGTCATTAAAGATTTTGATGATTAATTCCGCAATGTGAGGATGAAAACTACTCTCTAATTCATCAATAATAATTATATGGCCATAATTAAGAGCTTCAATAAATAATGGAAGTATATTCAATAACTTGCGTGTACCTGTAGACTCTACTGATTCAGGAAAATAACCTATTGCTTCTTCTGTTTGATGAATAAATAACACTTTCTTTTTTCTATGCTTGAATAGATTATCTCTATTTACATCAATGGATGGAGGAAGTTCTTCTATATCTTCATTTTCTTCAAATTCAATTCCTGAAATTCCAGTATCAACCTTAGATAAAATTTTTGCGATTTTTTGAACAAGTGTAGGATACTCTTTCCATCCTAGTGATTCTATTTTTTCATTTGCTGCAATATTAAAAATACTACTTCGAAAATAATTATAAACTTCACGAATAATAAGTGGAGAATCTGCACTATTCCCAGCTTTGGATAAGTAACTATTGTTTTCAAAAAATGCGAATTTTTTTCTTCCATTTTTGTAGTGAGCACCAAAACTAACTTCTTCCCAGCTTTGATACTCCTCTCTTTTAAAGAGGTTTGCTTTTTTATTTTTAGGATAAAAATCTAATGATTCATGAGTAAACTTTTTATGAGTAAAAGAAGCACTATAAATAAAGCGAGTCTTCTTTAAAAAGAACTCAATTTCAAATACAATAGGAGCATTGATTGTTTTTTTAGAAAGACGAAATGGAGTAAAGCAAGGAATTAAGTCACCATCTTTTAAATCACCACTGTCAGATGTAATATAACGTAATGCTTGAAATGCTAATAATAAGTTAGACTTTCCCGACGCATTGGCTCCATAGATTCCTGCTGAACGTAGTACTCCGATTTTTCCATTATCAGGATGTACAATATTTGATTCAAGATGATTCTTTGCTTTTTCAGCATATAAACTAAATGTTTGTTGTTCCTTAATTGACCTAAAATTCTTGATTGTAAAATCGACTATCATGATCTCAATCTCATGTAATGGTGATTTTCGACTAAAAAAGTGTTAAAAACAGACTTTAATAAGATTTCAGTGTATTTATTAACCATAAGAGTCTTAATAGTCAAATTTACAATTTTGAAAGCTTTTTAATAATTCCACCAAACCTACTTTTTGCCTTTTGGTTCCTTTCAAAAATCACTTCTGTATTTTTTACTTTAGGCACTTCTAGTTGTTCCTTCACTCCGCAACCAATCCCATGAGTACAAAAAGGCTCTAAGTTTAAACCTTGTCTTTCTTTGAATTGAGGTTTTTGAGGCTTCTCTACTTTTGGAATTGGAGCTTTCTTTTCAAATATGGGAGGCGGAAACCGTTTGACTCTGTTTTCAATCCACTTGGATTTCTCTGGATCGTTGGAATAATCAATCCGTTCTTGCATCCATTGGGGATTGTTTAGCACTTTAGGCAGATCTCTTGATTTTTTACTTCGGCAAGACTCTCCTAAAATCACAAGAATCATTTCCCTAAACGTAAATTTTCTCAGACGATGATCCAGTTGCAAAAAGAAATAGTAATCATTGTGAGAGAAATGATAATCAAGAACGGTTCTAGAATAATCCGCTAGTTTTAAAACGTTCTTTTGCAATTCCTCAGGAAGATGGTCAAAAGTTTCTTTTTGTTCTTTTGCTGACTGCTTCCACCATCGATTATCTTTTTTTCTTTCTGTTTCGACTCTCTTGTTTGTTGTGGATTCTACTTTTGCCTTCTTTTCTGTTTGATATTTAAACTTTGCTTTTCCTGTTTGAGGAGGGTTGCAAGTTTTAGCTTGCTTTTGTTTTTGATAAACCCTTCTTTCCACAGGAAAGTCGGAAGGTATTTCTGTTTTTTTATGAATCTTCTTTCCTGAGTCCTTTTTTGACTTAGCGGTAAAGTGGCTCGACGGCTCAAGACCTAAAAACACAAGGTTCAAATCATTATGGGAAAGAGAATCAAGGTAACTAAAAATATCCTCTTCTATATCATCCCGAAGATAATTCACTCGAATATAAGCTCTCTCTGAGAACTTTCCATCAAGAGTTCGATTCTGTTTAAACTTTGCAACAAGGTTCAACGACTTCAGATATTTTTTCGCTTTTTGGTAAGCTTTTGGAGATAGATCCGTACCTTGACAGGAGAACTTTTCATTTGCCCAGAGAATAAAATTCTGTTGCTTTTTCACTCGAATTAGAAAGAATTCATATAAAACAAGAGCATTCTTTTTGATATTTTTAAGCTTTGTTTTCGAGGTATTAGGAAAGGTTTCTTTGATTTTGTATCCATTGTGAATACAATCATAAGTCTTTTGCGACATCCTTAAACTAGAGAAGTCAAAAGATGCTTCATTGACATTTTCCGCAAGAGTGTTCATCATTTTTCTCATAAGTTGAGTTTGAAGATTACTCCCTGCTAGGAGTAGTTGAGAAACACATTAAAAAGCTTTGGATTGCCGTCCGAAGCTTTTTTTTTGCCTAAAATTCTACATAATTTTTTTAAGGTTCACTTTTACTAATTTGCTTTTCTTCACTTGGTGTCTTTGTTAATGAAATTTAGTAAACCAATCTAATTAAATTACAATATTCAGTATAAAGTCAATAAAAATTCCAAAACTTTGGAAAAATAAAATATATTATAGTGTATGAGTGCAGTTACAGAACGAATTGAACAACTAAGAAAAGCA
>JBNMNM010000363.1:0-3584 GCA_051275585.1 bacterium
GGGGAGTAAGACAACATTTTGAAATTGAACCATTCAGTTCTTTTGTAGAAGTTCATTGGAAAAATGGAATTGAGGCTTATCTTACACCAACATCAGAAACAACAATAGATTTGGCTTTTCTTTGGAATAATAAACAATGGAAGAATCTAAAAAAAGGAAAACAACTCTATCCATCATTGTTAAGTCACTTTCCTGAACTATCGAAAAAAATTAGAAATGCCCGTCCTCTAGATCAAGCAAGAGCAATTGGCCCTCTTCAACAAAATTCATCATCTCCAATTTCAAAAAAATTACTTCTTATGGGAGATGCCGCAGGGTATTTAGATGCAATTACTGGTGAAGGAATCAGCCTTGCTACAGAACAAGCTTTATTGCTGGAAAAACATATCATTCCTCTTTTACTAAAAGATATTCCTATAAATAAGCAAAATCTTACAAATTATATTCAAGCTTATGAAAAGATAATGAAGGCTTATCATCAAGTAACTGGAATGGTATTACAACTTAGTAAATATCCATGGTTAGTTGAAAAAGTAGTTGCTTGTTTAGGTAAAGAACCTGATATTTTTCAACACATGTTATCTGCAAATATGGGATTAGTTAGCCCTTTTGCTTTGAATAAAAAACAGATTTTAAGGTTTGGGTTTTGTCTTTTAATAAAATAATAGTTAGATTTTAAGATCAAAAGAAAGTACATTTTTCAATACTTCTTTGGTAAAAAAACTGAACTAATGGATCATGATCAGCTTTCCCTAAACATTCTTGAAAAAGCTCTGACGCTTTTTTGTAGTTTTTTTGATCGAATTCTTTCCATGCAATCATAAACATTTTTTGAATTGATTCCTTTTCGTTTTGAATTTTTGGTGTGTCTCCTAGAAAAAATTCATACAATTGAACTTTCTTTTTTTTTCCCTTTAATTCAGCCTTATCTACAAAACGAGTGAATTTTTTGTTTTGTACACTCAACTGTTGAAGAGTTGATTCTCCTATTAAAAATGGAATTGAATACTGTTTGGTCAACTCTTCAATTCTTGAGGCTGAGTTCACAGCATCACCAATAACAGTTCCTTCCATTCGCTCATTATCTCCAATTGTACCAAGTATTACATCTCCTGTATTAACTCCGATTCCAATTGCAATGGGAGAAAATCCAGCTTTTTTTCGATTTCGATTATACCTTCTTACTTGTCTTAGCATTTCAGCACCAGCCATTACGGCATCATCTGCTTTATTAAAAACAGCAATAATTCCATCACCTAAATACTTATCAATAAATCCATGATTTTCATGAATAATAGGCCCCACTTGACCTAAATATGAATTCAAAAATTGAAATGCTTCCTTTGGGCTCATATTTTCAGACATGGTTGTAAAGGCACGTATATCAGCAAAAAGAATTGACATTTGTCCTTGAGCACAATCATTCAAAGAAAGTTCTGCAATATTTTCTTTTCCAAGCAATTTTAGTAATCGATACGGAACAAATCGGTCAGATGCTTGGTTGGCTAAAATGAGTTGTTCTTCTGCTTCTTTTCTTGCTGTAATATCTTCTACTGTTCCTTCATAGTAAAGAACTTCTCGACTTTCATCTCGTACTGCTCGTGCATTTTCTTTAATCCAAATCACAACTCCATCTTTACGATAAATTTGAGATTCAAAATCAATCACATGATCTTGGGTTTCTAAAATTGCTTTAAACTCTATCCTTCTTGTTTGGTTTACATAAATTTGATGTTCAATATCACAGACAAAACCCATCATGTCTTTAGTATCTTGATACCCATAAATTTGAGCTAATGATTGATTAGCCTGAATATAACTTCCATCAATTGTAGTTTGAAAAATTCCCTCAATAGTGTTCTCAAATATAGTTCGATATTTTTTCTCTGCTTCTCTTAAACTTTCTTCAACTTCTATTTTTTCTGCAATTTGAAATAAAATTTTTCGATTTTGTTTTTCTAATTCAAGATTTCTCTTGTGAAGTTTAAGTTCTAAACTTTGATTTTGATAATGAAGCTTTGCTCCTAAATAACGTGATTCAACTATTTTTTTTAATAAACTTTGATTTTGCTGAACTAAATAGTTATTTTCATTAATTTTTTCGCATATCTTAGTAAATTTTAAAACTAATGATTGAACTGTGTATGGTTTAAGAATATAATCTGAAATCCCCGCATGATATAACTTTTCAACATCAGATTCAACAACCTTTTGAAATGCAACTGCAACTATTATATAATCCTCATTTTCTTGAAGAGATCGAATTATATTAAGTACACCTAGTGAATTTCTCAAAATATTACAGTCTAGTATAATCAATCGATAATGATTTTTTTTAAGGCTCTGATAAAAATCTAAACTTGAGGCTGGTTGAAAATCAATATTGTTAATTTCATCAAATAAACTTTGAATAAAAACTTGGTTTTGTAAATTATCGCTAATACTAAGAATTTGAAGTGGTTTTATTGCCTCTGTCTTTGTAAAGTTCTGAAGCAATTTTAACTTTTCTGATGTTATTTTTGTAAATTTTGTTACTATTTTTCTAATAAATGACCTTTTTTTCATACCATTTTTATTTTTTTTCATTTGTGAACACAGTTAAGAAGTCTCAAATCAATAGAAGAATTACATTATATAGTTATTTTATTGTACTTCTAAATTGACTCCTATAAAAGATGGTGATCTTTTTAGAATCGATAGTGTACTTTTTCTATTCAGACATGTACAAAAAAATCTTCATTACTATCTTAACAACTCTTGAAAAACTCGTTAATTCCCAATGCAAGCAAAGAATATCAACCATTCAAAGTATATTATTCATTTTAGTGGAGTAGAAAAAAGCTACTTAGGCAAACAACCTATCCTATCCAATATTGATTTTAAAGTTGAAAAAGGCGAATTTTTATTTATAACTGGGGTTAGTGGTGCTGGAAAAACTACAATGTTTAAGCTTCTACTTGGAATGGAAAAACCTCAAAAAGGAGAAGTTTGGTTTATTAGTGATGATATTTCACACATTCCTAAAAAACACCTTCCTTTCCATCGAAGACGAATTGGTGTAGTTTTCCAAGACTATAAACTATTAGGAAATCGTACTGTACGAGATAACATTACAATTCCACTGCAAATTGCGGGCTATTCTAAGTTACACATTCGACAAAAAGTAAATCAGATCGCTCAAGAGATGCACTTATCCAAGCTTATGGATCAAAAAGTGCTCTCTCTTTCAGGTGGAGAACAACAATTAACCGCAATCGCTAGAGCAGCTATTCATGAGCCTTCACTACTTTTAGCTGATGAGCCTACAGCAAATCTTGATTCAGAAACTGCATTGAAAATTTTAAAAATTTTAAAAAAGATAAATGCTCTTGGTACAACCGTTATTATTGCTACTCATGACATTCAATTGATTAAAAATTTTGCAAGTCGCATTGTATTGATTAAAAATAAAGGCATTTTAGAAATTCAACACAAGAACTAATTTATTAGAGATATGAGGGTAACCGCAGCACTTACGCAAGCAAAGAAAAACATCCTACAACATTTAGCAGTTACACATGCTGGAATTATTACCACTGGTTTTT
>JBNMNM010000364.1:0-3568 GCA_051275585.1 bacterium
TTGTAAGTGATCTAAAAGAATATGTTCGCCTTCACTTCCTAGTGGAATACTATATTTAGTATCAACACCTTCTAAAATCCAAAATACGCTAGGAATTGAAGTTCCATCTGTTGTGGTTAAAATAGATACCTTGTTTAGATCATCCCACAAAATTATACTTTGCTTCCCATCTTTACTATAAATAATACTCTTTTCATTCACCTTAACTTGAGCACTATTTTGAAGGACTGTTTTGATTAGAAAATAGTCACTTAAAAAACGAAAACTGATAGGAAAAATAAAAAAAATTAGTAAGAATAGAATGATTCCATAATATTGGGTAGAAGCAACAAAAAAAGTCGAGATCAGAAAACTGATTCCAATCAGAACTGTTGTAACAAAATACTTTAAATTTTTACTCACTGCTCTCTCTCTGGAATTATAGTGCAGGCCAGAAGAATTGAGGGCAGTCTAACGAGTTTTTGTAGAAATTTCTATGAGTTGCTGTATTTTTCTAAAATTATAATTCTGCAAAATGCTTTGCTCCTTGTGCTCGGAGATAATAATATAATTTAGAACTAATGGGGACACAATCAAGAGGTGTATTTTGAAAGCCATTATGTCGCTGTTCAACAATATTTATATCAGCTCCATTTTGTAACAATAATTCTACAACTGGTGTTTGGCTCCATGTGCAAGCAAAACAAAATGCAACTTCACCTTCACCATTAGAGTAATCTATATCAGCATTATATTTTAATGCTAATTGAATTGAGTCCATATCTCCATTAGCACAAGCATCTTGTAAAAAAGTATCTCGTCCTTCAGGAGTTGCATCAGGGTTTAGCCCCGCTTGAAATGATGGTTCTATAGCTTCAGGATAATGCCACGACAAAATCTCAATAATAGTTCCATGTCGTCCATCATAACAATGCACTTCAGGATGATTCTTAATGATTTGTAAAATTGCTTGGATTTTTCTTTTTAAGACAGCTTGATGGAAAATTTTATATAATTTTCGGGCTGTGATATTTGGTGGCATTGAATAAAAACCAAATTTCTTATAAAACCAAACCTGATAAGGGTGATACTTTTTATGCATACAAGGCTCAAACTAAGGTAACATTTATTGTTAAATGCGGTGCATTGAGAGCATAAATGAGCGATGAAATCAAGCTACCTCTTGAGAAATATCTTTTTTAAGTGAAACAATCTCTTTTTTCAGAAAAAAACTTACCCTAAAATCGTAACAATCACCTTTCTTCTATGGGGTGATGTCCGATGTTCCCAAAGGTAAATTCCTTGCCAAGTTCCTAATGCAAGCCTTCCTTTTTGAATTGGAATTGTGATGTCATTTTTTGTTATTACAGAACGAATATGTCCTGCCATATCATCAGGCCCCTCTGCCGTATGAATAAAATGAGGATCACCATCTTGAACCAAACGGCTCATAAAGCTTTCTAAATCAACGTGAACATCAGGATCAGCATTTTCACATAGAATTAGAGATGCACTTGTATGCTGAAGAAATAGACTACAGAGTCCTGTTTGAACCTTAGACTCAGAAACCATTTTTTCTATGTCATAGGTAATTTCTGTTGAACTTCTTGTTTTTGTACGAATTACTAGTTCTTTTTGAAATGCCATTGAATTTTTAGGAGTGGGGAGAGAAAGAGGCTTTTGAACCTCTTTTCCTTTATTTTAAAATCGACCAAAGTCGTCTTCTAGACGTTCAATATCATCTTCTTCAAGATAGCTTCCTTGTTGAACCTCAATAATACGAACAGGGATTTTTCCTGAATTTCCTAATCGATGAGTTGAGGTTTTTGGAATGAATGTAGACTCATTTTCAGTAAGCAGGATTAGTTTATCATCACAAACTACATCAGCAGTTCCTTCAATTACAATCCAATGTTCTGCTCGATGACGATGCCTTTGAAGAGATAAACGCTTTCCAGGAGTAACCTCAATTTCCTTAATTTTAAACTCAGGAGCTTCAAAAAGAATGGTATAATTCCCCCAAGGTCGAGAAACTTTAGAGTGAAATTCATACTCACCACGTCCCTCTTTTTTTAATCGATCAACCAATGTTTTTACATCTTGTGATCGTCTTAAGTCACATGCGAGAATTGCATCTTCTGTATCAATAATAATAATATTTTCTAAACCAATACTAGCAATCAGCTTTTTATTACTAAAGATTAAACTATTTTTTGTATCTTGGAGAATCACATCTCCACGAGTCACATTTCCTTGGTCATCTTTTGGCGAAATCTGATAAATACTTTCCCAACTTCCCAAGTCGCTCCAATCCATATCAACAGGCAAAACCGTAACTTTTTTAGATTTCTCCATAATTGCATAATCAATAGAATCAGAGATTACATTCTCAAAAATAGCTTGGATATCCTGCTTCTCAGGAGCATTTTTATTATCTAAACCAAATGCATTATAAATTTCTGGAGAGTATTTTTGGAACTCTTCTAGGAATGTATTTGCTGTTCCCATAAAAATTCCAGAATTCCAAGTATAACTTTGATCCTGAATATACTCTTGAGCTGTTTCTAAATTTGGTTTTTCAACAAATCGTTCAACTTCAAAACCAACTGAATCTAATGCATTTCCAGCCTTAATATATCCATATCCAGTTTCTGGACGATCAGGGCGAATTCCAAAAGTAACCAGTTTTCCACTTTCAGCAATCTTTGCTCCATCTTCCAAATAGTGTAAAAATGCTTTTTGATTTTGAATCAAGTGGTCTGCTGGTAAAATCACAACAGGCTCATTTTTTCGAGATTCAGGAATTTGAGAAATTCCCCACAAGATTGCAGGAGCGGTATTTCGAGCTACTGGTTCTAAAAGAATATTTTCTACATTAAATTGACTATTTAACTCTAAAACTTGCTTTTTTAACTCAAGTTCATGATTTTCACTTCCAATAAAATAAATATCATTAGGGGAGATTAAACTAGTTAACCTTTGGTATGTTCCCTGTAAAAGTGATTCAGTTGTAGAACCTAAATTTAGAAACTGCTTTGGAACCATAGTTCGACTATATGGCCATAGTCGAGAACCACTTCCTCCAGCAAGAATAAGAGCAATCATAATATAAATTATCCTTTTAAATACGTTTTCATTTTATGCATCAATAATGACATCACTTTTTGCGTATGCAATACAAGCAAGGATGACGCCGTTCTTTCGTTCATTTGGATATAAAGCAAATGCATTTTTCATATCTACTTGTCCACTAATTTTCTTTACTTTACAGGTTCCACATAACCCTTCCTTACATAAAGATCGAATTTTTACATGTTGCATTGTTGCCATTTCTAAAATTGTTTTTTTTGGTTCATTTTGAACGATAACATTTGATTTTTTAAAAATAATTTCCATGAATTTTAAATAAAAGTTGTGATTAAAGAACATTTTTAAGAAATAATAGTAATTATTTATATTCAATATGATATTTTATTTACGATAGATGAGCGAGAAAGCCCCCTAATTTATTAGGGGGAAGTGCATAAAAGTTAGCACTAATCTAAAAGATAGTCCTTTGTGCTTTTAAATACTGTATTTTTTGCTCATT
>JBNMNM010000365.1:0-3565 GCA_051275585.1 bacterium
TTCCAATTTCTGAATATCTTTGATCCACGCAAAGATACTAATCGCAGCTTTTCCTTCTTCTAGCCGATCAAGGGCTCCAAAGATATTTTCTGAATAAATATTTAAGCGAGTTCTTGGAAACTCGATTTTGCATTGTCTGATAACGTTAAGGATTAGATGAACTGGTACTGCTGAATCAAAAGCAATTCCAACTTCTGTTTCTTCTCCAGCAGCTAATTGTTTTCCTAAGTTTTCAAAAGATTGTGCCTGACCTAATACCAATTTTGCTTTTTCATAAAGACTTTGACCTGCGGGTGTTAAACGGTTCCGATACTGATCACGAGCAAAAATTTCAAGTCCTAATTCTTCCTCTAAGTTTTTGATTGCAACGCTAATTGTAGGCTGTGTTCGATGTAAAGCCTCAGCTGCTGCTCTAAGAGATCCACCTTCCACAACTGCTTTTAATGCATTCAACTGATTTAGTGTCACTGCAATCTCCTTAGAAAAAATCTTAGTTGTTTATAGATACTTTATAATTTTCATCACAATCGTTTTAGTGACATCTTCTTTATCAAGCCACCGTTACTTAGGAATAATAGGGGCTTTAACATGTTTTAGGCTCTAAAAAGAATAAGTAACTTAGAAAAAGAAAGACTAAACTATATTAATATTTTCTAAATATTTAAAAATCAAAGGGAAAAATGGAAAAGGAAAATAAAGCAATTTACTGGACTTCAACAGGATTACTCTCTGCACTAATGACATTCTCAGCTGTGATGTATTTTGTGCAACATGAAATGGTAAGTAAAATATTCGTAAATTTGGGTTATCCAACATATAATATTATGTATCCTTTAGCCATTGCAAAGATACTGGGGGTAATTGCAATTATTACCAAAAAATCAAGTACGTTGAAAGAATGGGCTTATGCAGGTTTCTTTTTTGATTTTGTCCTCGCATTTTTTGCCCATGTAGCAATTAAAGATGGTGAGTTTATGGGAGCATTACTGGGTTTTATCTTTCTTTCTGTATCCTATATTTATGATCAAAAGCTTTTTAGCGTAAGTACAAATTAATATTATAATGCTTAGAATTGAATGGTGACTTTTAAACCTTGGTTTTTATTTTCAAGTTTTATGTTACCTTCATGTCTATTGATAATTGCTTTGACCATAGATAAACCAAGGCCAAAACCTTTACTATGACGGCTTTTATCTACACGATATAGTCGTTGAAAAACATTCTCTAGCTCATCTTCTGGAATTCCAGAGCCATTGTCTTCAATGACAATAGTATTTCCTTGAAGAATCATTTTTACTGTACCTTGTTCCTGTGTGTATAAAACCGCATTTTCAACAATATTATAAATTGCTCGAAATAATAAACTAGCTTCGCCTTTAACTGCTCCTTCTTCTTCAATACAAAAATCAAAATGAAGCTTTTCATTTGCTACTGGAAAAATTAAATCTGCTACATCTTGGCATATTTTAGTTAAATCACAATGCTTTTGTTCGATGGAGAATGCTCCTTTTTCAATACGAGATAACTCCAGCATCGCATTAAAGGTTTCAATCACATGATCTAATTCTTCTAATAATTTTAAATGCCATTCTTCTTCTATACTGTTTGGAGTTGTTTGTTCTAAGGCATGATCAATACGAATACGAATTCTTGAAAGAGGTGTTCTTAAATCATGAGCAATATTATCAGTAACACTTGTAACTGAATCAATCAGGTTATCAATCTCATCCAACATACTGTTAATCTGGCCAGAAATAACATCATATTCATCCTTCCTATTACTGATTGGTAATCTTGCTTCTAATTGTCCAGTTTGGATTTTTAATACAAGTTCCCCAATTTGCTGAATTCTAGATAATACTCTCCAATTAAATAAAAGACCTGCGGAAAGAGTGATTAAAAGAACACCTCCTAAAATGGATATGCTGATTAATAAAAATCCTTTTTTCTGTTCTTTCTGCTTTCCTTGAAATAATCCAATTATTAAGTTTCCAAAACGAGTATTAACTTGAGTACCAATAACAATAGTTAATTCTGGTTCTCCTAAATAATTGTTTGCTATAATTGGAAATCTACCCAGTTTTGGATAGGTTGGAATATTAGTAGGAAAGTGGCTCAAATTCCCAATAATTTTGTTCTTATATTTTAATACTAATACTAAGGATTTGCTGTTTTCAGTCCTATTGTAAATTGTATGAGAAAAATTTTTAATCCGAATGCTTTTAGTTGATAGCATTTTAATTTTTTTTGCCGCAGATAAAACATTCTGTGTAAATTGATCTTGCTGTTTAATAACGGTAAAGTGGTAAATCACAGCAAGAATTCCACTACACGCTAGTAATATAATCAGCACAAAAAAAATGGTAAATCGCCAAATTGAAGTTCGAGTAAAAAACTTAAGGTTCTCGGAGAACATAACCTGCACCTCTTACCGTATGAATAAGCTGACTTTGCTCATTGAACTCAAGTTTTTTTCTAAGGTTTGCAATGTGTACATCAATCACATTTGTTTTTGGATCAAAATAGTATTCCCATACGGCTTCAAACAGCAATGTACGGGATACAACCTGTTCCTTATGCTCTAAAAGATATTTCAATAGTTGAAACTCTTTTGGTTGCAATTTAATTTTTTGTGCATTGCGTGTCACTTTATGCCCAACCAAATCCATAACCAAATTATCTACAATTAGTTCTGTAACTTTTTCAGTCATTTTTTTTTGACTTCGTTGACTTAGAATTTCTACTCGAACTAATAACTCTTGAAATGAAAAAGGCTTTGTTAGGTAATCATCTCCACCTGACTTTAAGCCTTTAATTCTTTCATCAACATGGGAAAGAGCACTAAGAATAATTACAGGTGTAGAATCTCCAGTCACTCTAAGAGCTGAAAGCATGGTTAAGCCATCCATTTTGGGCAACATGCGGTCAAGAACAATAACATCATATTGACCGCTTGTAGCTAGGAAAAGACCTTCACTCCCATTATCAGCGACATCCACAGTATAGCCTTGCTCTTGGAAACCTTTTTTTATGTATTTGGATGTTATTTGATCGTCTTCAACTAACAATAATTTCATTTTTTATGATGCTTTAGAGTTGGAATTATAGTTTTCCCAGTGATATCAACTAACCACCTTTTTTTCCCTTGAGAACTATATGTTTTAATTTCAAAAAATTGAATTCCTTGGTGTTCTTCAAACTCTATTTCTTTAATAATTTCATTTTTTGGTAATTTAATTTTTTGGAGCACAGCAAGCAAATTAAACTTTGCTTTTAAAATCGTTGCTACACGCTTTTGACGTTTACTTTTTCCAAACCATGAATTGATCGATTTTGATTTTGTTTCAATGATTTTTCCAGTTTTTACATCTACCTTGACATCATATCTTAATTTTTTAGCAAGGTTGATGATTTCTATTTCATGAACAAATGTATTACCTTCATCATCAAGTTCATACTCATAAACAACTCCTGAATATTTACTTTTTACAATCTCAATAGCTTTAAAGAGAGTAACCCCTGATCTATTGATTGCTAACTGAGCTACAAGAAGTTCTTTTCCTTT
>JBNMNM010000366.1:0-3559 GCA_051275585.1 bacterium
TCAAAATCTAAGAATGCACTTTCTTGAACTATCTAGCATTGGAAGAGTAATTGGGTATGATGAACTTCAAGAAGAACTAAAAAAGGCAATAGATCTTATTGAACTCCAAAAATAAGGAAGACCTAATAGCTTATGTATATGTCATGAGGATGGAATTAGTGGTATATATATGGTAGTTGTAGCCAATTTCAACTGAATTGTGCAAATAAGTAATATTTTTACAAATTTTCATTTCTAAAATCTCTTTCAATAAAAAAGCATTTAATTATAAATGAAAAAAACATTAAGAAAACCTGAAAATTGGCAAGATTTTGAAAGCCTATGCAAAAAATTATGGGGTGAAATCTGGGAATGCTCTGAAATTAAAAAAAATGGAAGAACAGGTCAAAAACAACATGGTGTTGATGTGTATGGTATTCCTAAGGGAGAATCTCAATATTTTGGAATCCAATGTAAAGGGAAAGATGATTATAGTTCTGCAACTTTAACAAAAAAAGAAATTGACATAGAAATTAGTAAAGCAAAATTATTTAAACCTAAACTCAAAAAAATTTATTTTGCAACAACAGCAAATAAAGATTCAAGAATAGAAGAATACATCAGGTTAAAAGATATTGAAAATAGGAAAAAAAATGATTTTGAAATCTATCTGTTTTCATGGGAAGATATAGTTGATTTAATTGAAGAAAACAAAAAAACCTTTGATTGGTTTGTTAAAAATATAAATTATAAAACCCAGTTTTTAATTAATTTAACATTCCATGATGATTCGAAAAAATTAAGTTTCACTCCCAAATTGATTAGAAATCACATTAAATACAAACTGAAAAAGAAGGAAGAGCTTAGTTTTAGAAATCCGATTCATTCTTACTCTCCAGAAAAAAACCGACAGGATGGGATAAGAATTGCAACAGAGCCTCAACCCTTTCGATTCTTTATTAATTGCAAAACACTAAACAAAAGCGCATCAACATTTTTTATTAGGTTGACTAATACGGGAAATCAAGCAATAAAGAATTTTAAGTTATATTTACAATTTATAGGGCAAGATTTTGCTGTAGATACTGTAAGAAAAAACACTCGCCTTTTAGACTCTACTAAATACACTTATGATACATTTATGTATCGTGACAGTACTGATGCTGTATTTGAACCTAAACAAGAAATATTAGTTCAAAAAGATATTATAAGAACTTATGACTTTTGCATTAGACCCACTATAGAAGAACCCCAAGAAATTGAAGTTAAATGGCAACTAGTTTCTGAAAATTTTGATGATGAAGGCAGTTTATCTATTGTATTAAATCCAGAGATAATTGAGAAGCATTCTGTTGAATCCTATGAATATCCACTTAAAGATGAAGTCAGACTAGATAACTATAATGAA
Source organism: bacterium (assembly GCA_051275585.1). GTDB lineage: Bacteria > SAR324 > SAR324 > XYD2-FULL-50-16 > JBNMNM01 > JBNMNM01. The sequence continues at coordinate 1,388 of JBNMNM010000366.1, forward strand.
TATGAATAAAACTACCACTAAGAGTTAGCGATCAAAATTCAGTAAGTCCGTCTACCAAGTACCTCTACGGGCTTCGTTGCAGACACAAAGCAAGCTAATTGGGTGTCCGAGACAAGTTGGGAAATTAGCTAGGAACCCCACCAATGTTATCATGTTGTTGCAGGAAACACCCTAAGTATAGCTGGTCAAAACACGCTAAATAGCGTCCTGTGTAATTTCAATAAATAAAGCTTGTTGGGAAAGGAGGGGCTTTTCTTGTTTTCAAATCTCTGTTTTCTTAATTGAAGGAGGTTTAGTAACTCCCTTGATTTTTTTTGATGATTTAGGTCTTGTATATGTCATAAGGATGGAATTAGTGGTATATATGGTAGTTGTGTGTAATTTGCCTCCCCAAAAATGGAGAAATATATTCTTATGCTGTGTGTAATTATCAAAAAAAAACTATTAATATGAATCAATTAAATTGAGGTAGAATTACTTCTATTTTTTTTAATAGGTATATTCTTTTTCTCAAAAATAGAATTAAATTTCAGCTAAAAAATGTCAGAACATAAACTAAAGAAAGGAATAAATTTCATTGAAGGTTTATTAGAGTTAGGTGAAATATTAGGTTACCATTCTAAAACGGAATTTCCAGTAGAAGAAGGCAACAACCAAAGTCCTGCTGTTGATGTAGCTTGGTTAAAAGAAGAAAACCAAAAATTCCCTTTATTCATTTTTGAAATTGAAAGTATTTCAACAAATAGCATGGTATTCAATCCCATGAAAGTTTTTACTGAAAAAAATGAAATTTTTGAAAAACCTCTTTTCTTTTTTCAGATTATACTAAAACATGGACTAAATTCTTCAAGGGTCGAAGCATTAAAAAAACAATATGGAACATATAACTATCGAATCTATCGGATGGCTTCGGATGAAAAACAAAATCTCTTAAATGATATTGTTCAACAACATAGAAGAATAACTGATAAAATTGATTTAATTCAATTAATCCAATTTATCAAAAAGACATCTTGGCTAGAGATAAACTTCGAGCAGTTTGTTAAATTAATTTTGACATTAGATTTTGAAAAACAGAATGGAGGAATATTGAGGCAACTAGCTTTTTTAAGTGCTGAATTTGATGATTTAACCTCGATTACTACAAACTACATTAAACAAATTCACTTTGCTCCACACATAAACCATTCTAAAATCAACTATGATATCTATATAGGGTATGAATGGTGTTATCCTATCCATTTAGGCATAATTTATAATCATTCAACTGATATAGAACCTAAAAATAAAGCTCAAAAACAGCTAATCCATTGGCAAGAAAAATCTTCTTATATGCCTATGATTAGTCCACATTTTGGTCTTTCAGCTGATCATGATGAATTTCTTATTTGGTGTGTAGGAGGGCTTCTTGGCATTGTTGCTTCTCTTTTTAATGATAACGAAGAAATCAGAATTTATCTTTCCCAAATTCTAAAAGAAATAATTGAGCAAACTAAATTAGAATATAAGATACCAAATCTAATATGGTTGCATCATATTCTTCCTAAGAATGGAAAGAAAAGCCCCGTTCATGAATTTCTAGAAGACACATTAAATAATTATGGTAATTTCAGTATTAAAAGCTTTGCAGAGCCTTTATTTTTTGAAAGCAACTATGAATATATCGAAGAATTTAAAAACGGAAAAGATGAATACAAGGATTTGATTCATATAAAAAATAATACAGAAAAACCTAATCCAATAAATTTAGCCTTCTTTCTAATGACAACAGAAGTTTATGATGAAAGTAGGATTGGAAAAGAAATTATCTCCATTCTGAATTAAAAGAACTACATACAACAGTTAGCGATCAAAATTGGTGGGTCTATGGAACGCCCAACAACTTTACCGTGTTATTACAGACGATACAAGAAACAAACCTTATCCAAAATTAACTAAACAAACCCAAAACAATAAAAAACATGAAAACCAATTTTTTTGAATCCAACACTTATTTTATAGACGAGAAAGTAAATTTTTTGAAGTTTGAAAACTCCTACCAAGTCTTTGACGACGAAGGCAACAATATTGGTGCGGTTACGCAAAAATTAACAGGTTGGCAAAAAATGCTTCGATTAATTTTAGCGAAGCCGATGCTTCCTTTTCTTTTAGAAATCAAGGATGCGGAGGGTA
>JBNMNM010000367.1:0-3556 GCA_051275585.1 bacterium
GACCTTTACACGAAAAAGGCTTAAGAATTATGACAGTACTGAAGTAAAAATTTCATGTTTATATGCTTCATTAAATTCTGATTAAAGTTTTGAGTAATGAAAAACTTTTAACCCTTTTTCTGGGTATTTTTCTGGAAAATCGCTTGTACTCGAAACTCGTTCCACAAAATTGAACTCTGGGCATTCCTCTTTGAAAATATCCATTAAAAAGGAACTTTCAAAAAATGGAGTGTTTAGAGTTGCTAAAACATCCCCTCCATCGGCCAAAAGTGAAGGCAAGCGACGAATCACTTTTCGGTAATCATTTTCAGCAACAAAACTTCCTTTTTGATAAAACGGTGGATCAACAAGAATAATATCAAAAGGAGATTCTTTTTTTAATTTCCCCCACGACTTAAACAAATTATGAGGAAGAAATTTTGCTTTTGATTTTGGAATTGAATTTAACTGATGGTTTTGTCTTCCAATATTTAGCACACTTTGATTCATATCAATATTGACCACAGAATCAGCACCACTCGCCAAGGCCACCACAGAAAAAGCACACGTATAAGCAAACATATTTAGAATTTTTTTACCCTTTGCTCTTTCTCGCAACCAATCCCGACCATGTGCAATATCAAGAAAAAATCCAATATTTTGATGCTCTGCTAAACGAATATGAAACTTTAATCCTTTTTCTACTGCATAAATTTCATTTGGCAACTCACCATAAACAACTTCACTTGGAGCATGTTTTAAATATCTTCTTTGCAATAAAATACATGACACCTGCTCAAACTTTTTACACTCTTCAACTACAGATTCAAAGTTCTGAGATGGTTCTTCATATAAAGTAAAAAGTAACACTGGAGAGAAGAAATCAACATTGATATATGACAGTCCTTCATAAGTATGACCACGACCATGAAAAACTCTAGTTGTATCAGTAATTGGACTTTGAAAACGTTGAGTTAGAGTTGCAAGAAGTTGTTCCATAAGTTTTTATTGGACTCGCCAAACTTTTTTTGAATTTGTAATAAAATGGATGGTTCCGTTTTGGAAAGTTGTCACTATCGGAATGTGTAAATGCTGTAAACGATTCAATCTCTTTTTTGAAAAGGATTATAAAAAACTTGAAGGATTAAATTCAATAACCAAATAATAGGCAAAAAGATATCCTTGAACCTAAGAAAAACGAATCACTTACTTTTAAAATAGAACCATGAAGTCATTAAAAACCATCATAACCATACTATTATTGCTTGTGATCTAATCGAAGAGTAAAATTACCATGTCAAATGTAGAAGGAATTGAAGAATTTATTGCTGTAGTTGATAATGGAAATTTTTCTGAAGCAGCTCGGAAACTAAAAGTGTCTAACTCTCATATTAGTCGGCAAATATCGGCTTTGGAGAAACGTTTACAAGTAAATTTAATCAAGAGAACTACTCGTAAGATGACACTGACTCCAGATGGAGAATTATATTATCAAAAATGCAAAGTATTATTTGAAGGATTACTAGAAGCCAATCGTGTGGTTCAAGGAGGTCAAATATCTCCAAAGGGATTAATTAGAGTTACTGGTGCTGGAGATTTTTTTACACGACAGGTAGTTCCTGTAATTGCAGATTTTGCAATTGCATTCCCTGAGATTCAATTAGAACTAGATGTTAGTGGAAAATATATAGATCTAATTGAAGAACACTGCGACTTAGCGGTTCGAACTGGTAAGTTAAAAGATAGCTCTTTGATTGCAAGAAAATTAATTGCTCATTCTATGATCATTTGTGCTAGTCCAGAATATTTAAAACAACAAGGAATCCCAAAAACACCTGACGATTTAAAAAATCATCATTGTCTGATTACGATGTCAGATCGTTGGCGTTTGTCATTTCCTGATGGAATACGAGAAGTAAAAGTACAAGGAAGGTGGAAGTGTAATAGTGGTGTTGCTCAAATTGAAGCATCTTGCAAAGGATTAGGGTTGACCTATTTATCAGAGTATCTAGTTCAAGAAAAAATTAAGTCTGGTGAATTGGTTACTGTTCTTGATTCTTATGTTGTCAGAGATATTTCTTCTTGGCTGGTTTATCCGCAGCGAGATCACCAAGCAATTCGAGTACAATTATTGATTGATTATTTGTTAAAGTACTTTCGAAAGTTGGAAAAGCAATCAAATAAGTCAAGTGTCTAACAAAGGTCGGAATCTAATCCGACCCTGATAGTTTAAACTTTCTAAATTTACAAACTCATCTCTAGAATTTTTTGAGAAACTTCTGGAGTGATATCTCTACGCTCTCCTAGTTTTACCATTCCATGCTGTGATAACTGATTAACAATTTTTGGAATATCTTCTTTTTGAACTCCATAATCAGTCAATTTTGTAGGAACTCCAACTGCTTCAAAAAAGTCACGAGTTTTATTAATTGCTAAATCAACTTTTTCTTCTTCAGTTCCCTCTGAAATATTCCAAACTCTTTCTGCATACTGAAGAAGTTTTTCTTTTTTCTGCTCTTTTTGTACTTTCATAACATTTGGTAAAACAATCGCTAGTGTTCTAGCATGATCAATTCCATGTAGAGCAGTCAGTTCATGACCAATCATGTGAGTTGACCAATCTTGCGGAACACCCTGACCAATTAATCCATTTAATGCCATTGTTGCAGCCCACATTAAGTTGGCTCGGATCTCATAATCTTTTGGATTTTTTAATGCTGCGGGACCATTCTCAATCAAAGTTAATAATAAACCTTCAGCAAAACGATCTTGCACAGGAGAATTCACAGGATAAGTAAGGTATTGCTCAATGGTATGAATAAAAGCATCAACAATCCCATTACTGATTTGCTTCTCAGGGAGAGAATAAGTAACAACAGGATCTAACACTGCAAATTTTGGATAAACTAGAGAACTAGAAAAAGGAAGTTTTGTCTGAGTTTCTTTTCTTGTTACGACTGCACCACCATTACTTTCTGAACCTGTTGCAGGAAGTGTAAGTACTGCACCAAGTGGAATTGCATCAGTAATTTTAGCCTGTTTTGCTAAAATGTCCCAAGTATCACCTTCAAATAAAGCGGCGGCTGCAATAAATTTAGTTCCATCAACAACAGATCCACCACCAACAGCAAGAAGAAAATCAACTTTCTCTTCTCTTGCAACTTCAACAGCTTTACTTAGTGTTTCATAACTTGGATTTGGTTCAATTCCAGAAAACTCAATAACATTATATCCTTCTAATGCCTTCATGACTTGATCATAAACACCATTTTTTTTAATACTTCCTCCACCATAAGTCAGAAGGATCTTTGCATCTTTTGATATCTCATTAGAAATTTTTGCAATTTCACCTTTTCCAAAAATAATCTTTGTTGTGTTTTGATATTCAAAATTCAACATCTGTAAAGCTCTCGTTTAGTGATTACTACATATTGTGTATCGGAGTGGATTTGTTTTTTATTGAGGTCACTCTAACAGTTGCAGAATAGAGTACAATACTTTTTTTTGCGAAAGTCTTTTGCAGTATTGCAATAATCAAAACGAATTTTTTGGAATGTTTTAAGCAGGGAAAATATAG
>JBNMNM010000368.1:0-3547 GCA_051275585.1 bacterium
ATAGGTATCCAGAAAAGTTTCTTCCAATGGTGCATCTAGTGCTAACGTTAAGATTTTTCAGGATAAAACGGCTGACAAAGCCAATTGGCAAAAATTAGACCAATGAAAGAAACTTTTCTGGATACCTATACTTTAAAAGCTTATTTAAATAAAAATATATATTGGCTTAGGAGCACGATGGAAATTCATAAAATACTAGAACATGCTTACCAAGAAAATGAATGTTTTGTGAACCATCCACTCTCAACAAAAAATAAAGAGGAACAGACAGCATACTTGCTTGCATTATCAATTTTAATGAGTAGTGACGGAAATATTCACTCAGAAGAAGCAAACTATCTTTGTATTCTTATTAATAGTTTTGATTTCCCTAAATCAAGTCTAGAAAGCCTAATTACATTTGCAAAAAAACCTGATATTGAAAGATTACATCATATTTTAGAGCAGCTTTCGCATTTGGATTTTAAAGCAACCTTTTTGCTTGATTGTTATATGTTGGCTTATCGGGATGGAACTTTTCAAGTTGAAGAACAAGAATTGTTAGGCAGGTATATTGCAAATTTAGATATTGATCCTTTGATTGCTGGATCAATCCAACAACTTCAAGAATATATTTTAAGTGAAAACATAGAAGGTCTTCAATATTTTCGTGAAACTAATGCGTTTATTCCTCTTCAAAATTACCAATATTTATTAAATTATTATTCTATTAATATTGATCAAAAAGTAGATAAACATGAAGATCATATTGATTTTTTATCTGATATGATTCGTATTCCAAATGACCCAGAGAATGACATAGAAGAAACGATTCTGTCCCAACCAGAAGATTGCTTTCAAGTTTCTTCTCGAGAATTTCAAGAGTGTCTTGTCTTAATAAAAGCAACACATATTACACTGATTCAAAAAGCAAATGCGAGACAATGTAAACATGCTTTTCAAATTTTGAACGTTACAGGGAAATTATGGGGATTTTACGATCCTACTGTTTTTTCATCACTCAAAGAGGGAATTGCTTTTACTGATCATGGGATTTACTGGCAAATTGGTGATGAAAAAGGTTTTTTAGAATTTGAAGCAATTATTAATTATATTTTTTCAACTAGTGTAGAAGAACTTGTTTTTACACAAAATTCACACTCTGTTGTGTTAGCCATCCACAATAAAGTTGCTTTAGAAGAACTCAAACATTTAATGATAAAAATGAAAGAGCTCATTATTAATAAAATTAAGCTTTCTTCTTTATAAATGTTTCTTCATAACTTCATTAACTTCCTCTGCAAAAGAAGCTACTTGCTCACTATTATTAGAAAGACTTTCCATTGAAACATTAATTTCTTGTAATGCTATTTGTTGTTGTCCTGTAGCGTGAGAAATCTGACTTACTAAAGTTGTACTATCTTCAATTCTTTCTGTAATTTTTTCTAAACTAGTTGATACAACTTCTACAGATTTTTCTCCTTCTGTAATTCGCTGATTATTCTCTACAATTAGTTTTTGAATATCCTCCGTTACTTGTGATGATTCTGTAGCTAGTTTTCTTACTTCATCAGCTACAACAGCAAACCCCTTTCCTTGTTCTCCTGCTCGTGCAGCTTCAATTGCAGCGTTTAAAGATAATAAATGAGTTTGATCTGCAATTTTATTAATTCCATCAACAAAGCCATTAATTTGTGTTCCTACAGTTCGAATCCGAGTCATACTTTCTTTCATATGCTCAATTGCTTCTTGCCCTGATTTACTATTTTGGCTTGCTCTTTGCCAAAATTCATCGGCCTCACTTGCATGCTTTGCTGTTTCTTCTGCGGTCATTTGTATTTCTGTAACTGCGGCTGAAGTTTCTTCAATAGTTACAGCTTGATCATTGGCAAGCTTAGTTAGCGTTTCCACCATTTTAGCATTCTTTTGAGCAGATTGAACATTAGCTAATTGTTCTGTATTTCGAATAATAATTCCAGAAAAAATAATCACAGAAGCAACAGCAAAAGTTGCATGTAGCAGAGTAATACCCCAACCATTTCCGTAATTATAAATAGCAACTGGAATTCCAAATAATTCGTATTGATTAGCCTGACAAAAATTAAAGATTATATGATATAGTGCCGTTGTAATTCCACCTGCAAATAAGGGTACAGTATCTTTATAACGAGTAAGTAATGGCAAAGCCATAAATATATGAAAATGCATCTCAATTCTACCCATTTGTAATTGGATAAAAACAACTGAATACAGTAATAATACAGTCCCCATAACCACCCTACAAATCATGGTTCCCTTATAAAAATAATAGGAAAGATATGCAATTAGAGTTAGGAATGCACCATTAATAAATCCAAATGTATAGAGACCATAATTATAGGCCATCACAGTACTAGCAAGAATCCAATGAAAAATAACCAACCTCATCATCATTTTATCTGATTGGATAAAATCTTTTTTGAGATCTAACTTTGAGCGTTCTGGCAAATCTTTATCATATGCCAAGAACAACTTATTCATTATACTTTTTGAAGCCATTTTTATAGTTCTCACATGAGAATTGTAAAACTAATAATAATTTTTTATTGCACTAAAGAATTTAGATTTTGAAGAACTCGATTTTCTAACAAATATCCTTCAGGATAAATATATCGAATTATCCATTTTGACGATTTTTTTTCTAATAAAAAAGTATATCCAGAATGAGTAAGATCCATTGTTTTTTTTACATCTTTTGAGAAAATCACACCAAAATCAGTTAATGCTTGTGCCAACTTTTCTTTTGCTAAAGTAATTCCTATAAAATCAGGATGAAACCTTTTCACATATTGATTTACATCTTTTTCAGGGACATTAGGTAACAAGTTCACAAAATTAACTTGAACCTTGTTTATTCCAATTTTTTTTTGAGCTTTCAAATAAATTCGTTCTAAAATTTTTAATGTAGTAGGACATGTTGTTGAACAGCCAGGATATCCAAAAAAAACAAATGCAAAATTTCCTTTCTCTGGTTTTAAAAAAGTACTTTTAATAGAACGATTTGCATTAAGTGGAATTAATGGCATCACAAAAAACCAACCAATCACACTAGCAATCAAAAGAATTCCAAAAAAAAGTTTTTTATGTTTTTGCTTTAGATCTTTATACTCTTCCATTGATATATTTATTAGATTTTGGCTGAATGCAAACCTACGATTTTGGTTTGATATGGTGAGTTAATCACAACCCGAGAAATTGATTCTCGTAATAAAATTTTGTACATTCTAGAAAGTGTTTTTTGGGTTGCATAGGTATGGACTTTAAAACATTCCTCATCATATTTTTCGATTACTCCAATATCAAACTTACTTTCATAATGTCCAGAATGGATACACACACTTCCAAATTTTTCACTAAGTTCAACAATAATATTCTGAAATCCTTTACTTGCGACTCTAGGTAACGTTACAGGCTCAGATTGAGCGATCAAATTTGAAATCGCTTGATGTTCTCTATTTCCCCAAAAAACTTCTACAATTTGATTTGTCTTAAAAATAGTAAATCCATCATAATTACCATCATCAGTATA
>JBNMNM010000369.1:0-3529 GCA_051275585.1 bacterium
GTAAAAACTAATTACACCAACAGTAAGTTTTTGATTTTCGGTTAGGATACTTTCAACCTCTCTTGCAATTTTTTTCGCTTCTGAAAGTCTAAATTTACTGTTGCCTGCTCCTTTTTTATTTTCTCCATACTGACTTAAAGGAACATCCATCCAAGCAATTACTTTTTCTTTTGCTTCTGTCCCATCCTCAATTTGAGCTTGGTAATCTTTTAAACCATGAATAAAGTCATTTTCATTCAAATGGTCGGAGAGAATGGGTTCATCCCCTAATCGTTCATAAAAAACATGACTAATAAAAGTTCCAATAAAAGGGTGCATTCGGTATTGTTGGTTCAGCATAATGACTCTTTTTATGTTATCTTCTTTTTCTTTTTCAGTGAGGAAAATTTTTAAACGCTCAAATAAACTTTTTTGGTAAGCATCTTTCACAGACTCCTCAACATTTTGCCTTAGTGTTTCTTCTACTGTTGGTTCTAACATATGAGGTAGTTGCCTATGATCACCCACTAGAATAATTTTCTTTTTTGCTTTGGATAGGGGGATCATTAAATCTAATGGATTTGCCCTTGCTGCCTCATCAACAATTACAACCTCAAATTCAGTGTCATACTCCTTAAGTTGGGCAATTTGTTTTCCTGCTATACCTTGAGTTGTTGCTGCTAAAACCATTTGGTACTCACTCAAAGTTTTTCTTAAACCTTGTGGATCATTTGTCATGTCTTCAACTAAAGTCGCAACAACACCAGCTTCACTATGAGTACTTTGCCAGTGCTTTATCTCTTTGAGGACTTCTAAAAACAATTGGATAATTTCTTCATCTTTGCTTTCAGGGAGCAGTGTTTTTCTTGATTGCTCTATTAAATAATCAAGAAGTTGATTTTGGAGGCCTTGTAGTTCTATAAGAAATGATTCATCAACTTGTTCACATTCAATAATTGATGCTTTTTGCAAAAGATTGCTCTCTTCCTCACTTCCTTTCCAATCAATATCATTCAACCTCTTTATTACTTTTTGAACAGTGATATTTCCATCATCTGAGAAGGCTGTAGTATTAGTTCGAATTGATCGTATAGCACGAATTGCCAGCTCTAGTTCATCACTATTATCAAATGAAAAGGAGGATGATTGTAGAGCATGTTTTTTGGTGATAATTTTATCTCTTAATGAGCCTGATAATTCATCTCCCCCCCACTCCAGTAAATCTTCTAGATAACAAGCAGATGTTTTTTTATCTGTTTCTGTTTTTAAATAAAAAATATATTGTTCTTTGATTTTTTTTAACCGTTGCTCAAGGGGAATTTCAGGGTATTCATCTTGTTTATCTTTTAATTGCTCTGTTTTTTGTTGAATCCACTCATTGATCCATTCTCGATGTTCTGCTTGATCTTTCTTTTTTCCATGTTTCATTGTTGGTATCCCATAAACTTTAACTCGTGCAGCGGCATTTTCAACGGCATCATGTTGGAAAGCTGAGAGGCCAATCATTCGAGAAATAGGAATATTGTTTTTTTGAGCTTCTTCAATAAAACGAAGACAAAGAACACTTAATACTTGAGTTTTTCCTGTTCCAGGTGGTCCAATAATAATAAATATTTCAGGTGTATTTAAACCATATTTTAATGCTTGTCTTTGTCGAGGATTAGCTGTTGGGAATTCTTTTCTAACGGAAGGTGATAGTTCTTTTATTTTTCTTTGTCTTACTTCAGGAAAAGGTTGTTGTTCTAAAATCAACCCTAAGTATGGGATTTTTGCATCCGCAGATTGAATTGCTTCCATTGCATCTTTTCTTCTCTCTAATTTTTTTTGATCACCTATTAATGAAAAAATTAAGATCCCTTGCTCTGGTGGTTTTGGCATACCTTCACTATAAGGTTTGAGAATGATACTATTTTTTATTATACTTACTTTCCCAGAGAAATGTTTATCCCTTCTTTTTTTAGAAGAATTTTCAAAGATACTTTCAATATCAAGGTCAATAAGATAATCAGGAAGATTATTTGAGGTTCTACATTCCAGTGTTAGATTTCGATTCTCTTTTAGATAATAACTATTCAAGAAATCTAGATCATTTTTATTGGATAACTCAAAAATCCATTCTTCACTCCCTTCTTTTCTAGAGCTATATGGAACTCTATTAAATTCTCTGGCTTTTTTTAGTGTTAATCTCTCTTCAATTTCATTGTATTCCTTCCACATTTTTAAATAACTATCTGCTTTTCTAACAATCTGATTTAACTCCATTTGAGTTTGCATTTTAGCTTGTCCTGCTTGCGTAATATCCATAAATTGGATATCTGCTTCTAGAATGGAAATTTTTTGATTTTGCTTGTTATTTGTCTTCTTTGTAATACGAATAATATTGTACTTTTTGTTGATCTCATTAAGCTCAACGTCAATAGTTATAGATGTTCCATAAATTCGAAATGATTTATCCTGACTTTTTTGTGAAGCAGAAACAAATGCTCGATGTAACCCATTTTTAGTAATTGATTCTAATAAAAATTGTTGTTTCAACCATTTTATTCCTACTTCTAAGTTTTTTTTGTTATACTTTTGTTTTAGATCGTCTTCTATTTTTTCATCGATTCCAATCTCCATACTTTCTGGTATTTTGATGCGAAGTGGATCAAATTCATGAACTTGAATAGTATATTCTCTAACAGGTTTTTTTCCTGTTGCTCCTACTATCCAAACAACACGAGGAATATCTAGATCCAACAGGATATTTAAATCACTATTTTGTTTTTTATTAATCCCTTTCACGTCCCACGCTTTACCTGAAACTCTAAGAGTGACGGCATTAGTATGATCATTTTTTGAGATAACGCATTCTTTTGATTGAAAGTAATCATTACCAAAATTAGATACACTTTTAGGTTTGACTTGTATTGTTGATATTTTTCCATATTCAAAATCTTTTGCTTTCATTATGGCTCCTGAATTGGTGATGGTATCCAATCAAAACGTGCTATACGATGTGCTTTTCCAACTAACCCAAATCGAACAATCCATTCTTTTTCAGGGTTTGATTCTATTGGAATTGTTTTACTATTTTTAACTTCAATAACTTTACTGCCTGAAGATACATAGACAGGAGTACTTTGTTGTACTTCTAAGGTAACTGTTAGTTTAAACTCATTTGCATGAAATTCACACAATATATCTTCCTCAGAACCTGTACCTGTTGCTAATCTTTGTGAAATAGGCGTTGTTTTCTTTAGTTCAATAACTTGGCTGGCAAATGGTTCCCAATACTTTTCCCATTGATCAGCATAGGACGTAATTTGAAGAATCCATTGATGATCTTCTTCAACATTAAGCAAAGTAGTTAACTTGTTTTTGAATTCACCTATATCTTCAAATCGATCATTTTCTATTCTTTCTAAAAGTTCTAGAATTTTTGATGCTGTTTCTTCTCCCTGCTCACTTTTAAAATACCTTTTGATTTTTTCCAAACTTTCTTCATTGATTTGGTAAATAGGAACAGTTTGTCCCACTCTTACTCTTACAAAGTCAGGTCTAACATCAT
>JBNMNM010000370.1:0-3521 GCA_051275585.1 bacterium
AAATGCAAAACGCACATTAAAGAATAACCAAAGTGTCAGCATCACTAAGATCATACCTTGCCAGCCATTTGTTACCAAAAGTTGAAGTCGACTAACCACAACTGAAAATACATCTTTTGTTAACGTAAATTTAACTCCTTTTGGTGCTTTTGCCTGCTCTTTTGCAACAAGCTTTTTAATGATATTACCAATAGTAATTACATCTTCAGATGGATTTTTGGTAATATTGAGGATAACGGTACGTTCTCCATTAAAAAAGAATTTATTTTCTTTATTTTCAAAACGGTCATAAATTTTTGCAATATCACCAAGTCTTATTTGTGAACCACTTTTAGTTCCTACAATGAGTAATGATTCAAATTGACTAGGAGTTTTTCTTTCATCTGAAAAACGAACTAAAATATCTTGATTTTTAGTTTTAATACTTCCAGCAGGTAAATTAAGACTCTGTTTTTTAATCGTATTTGCTATGTCAGCAATACTTAAATTATATTTTTTCAGGGTTCTTGCTGGGATTTCAATTCGGATTTGATGGTCTGAAAATCCTTGGAGAGTGATTTGGGAAATAGAAGGGTGTTTTAAAAAACGATCTTTAATGGTTCTTGCATAAGCTTTTAAGTCACTTGGTGACATTTTTCCTGTAATCGCAATAGAAACAACAGCATCTTTTCGATTTAAAGATTGAATAATAGCATCTTCAGCATTTTCAGGGAAAGTAGTAATTGCATCAATTTCTCTTTTGATATCATCAAGTAGAACTTGATAATCTCCTTTTTCATCCCAAGTAACAACTGAGGTACCTGCACCTTCTTGTGATGCACATTGGATTTCATCAATATTACTCACATTTGCAAGTGCATCTTCAATTTTTTGACAAATAGATTCTTCAATCTCTTTTGCTGTTGCTCCAGGATAAATAATTTGGATTTGAACTTTTCCAGAAGTAAATCGTGGGAATGTTTCTCTTTGAAGAAAAGGAATTGCTAAAACTCCAAGTGCAATCATTAAGAACATTAAAAGATTTGCTGCTGTTGGATGATTAGCAAAAAAACGAATAGGATTAAATTTCATTAGAGTTCTCCTTTTCCTGTAGCTGTTTGAATCATCGCTTTTGTTGCTTTTTGATCATTTTGAGCTTGTAACAACATTCCCTCAATTGCAGGAACTAACTGAGAAATAACTAGTTTCTCTCCTCTTTCAATTCCACTTTTCACCACAATAAAATTATCTTGTTGGAAAAGGATCGTAATTTTTCTTTTTTCAAGTCGCTGTTGACTGTTTACAATATAAACAAATCCTTGATTATAAGCTGACCTTGGAATGATAATACTATATTTTTTAGAGATTTTACTAAGCTCTACCTCAACAAACATATTTTTTGTTAATGGAGGTCGTCTGATTGTAGGATGACGAAAATAAGGTTTATCAACAGCAACAATGACTCCAATAGTTCTTGTTTGTGAGTCAACAGAATCACTGGTTCTCACAATACGAGCAGGCCATGTAGCTATAAAATTTCCACTATGAAGTCGAACAACGGCTGAGATTTTAAACTTTTTAGGATCAATTTTATAGGAACGCCCTGCAATTTTGACATCAGCCAGTAAGCGAGCCATTTTTGAAACTTCAATCTGTGCTGCAATTTCTGCTGTTTTTATTCCATCAAAACTAGCAAGCACACTGCCTTGTCCTACAAATTGTTGTCGATCAACTTTAACTTCAGAAACCCTCGCACTAAATGGAAGGTAAATTTTAGTTCGCTTTAAGCTTAATTCTGCACTTTTAAGTTTTGATTCTGCTTGAAGCTTTTGAGCTTGTAAAATTTTATCATCAACAGGGATAAGGTTGAGATTATTTTTAAGATTTTGAATGCTTGTACGTTGTGATAAAACTGTTATTTTCTGCTGATCTACAGCTTTTTGACTCCCTGCACCTCGTTTTGCTAAACGAGTTAATCGTCTAAATTCTTTTTCTGCAACTTGTAGCGTATTTTGTTCAATCTGCAAGGATGCTTGATAATTTTGTTCTTTTACAACAAGCAAGTCTATTTGAGCCTGAATAGATTGAATATTTGCCTTTTGTTGATTAATACCTACAACATAATCTGTAGGATCAACTTGAGCTAATAAAGTTCCTTTTTTTAAGATTGCTCCAACCTTAAGTTGTTTATGAACAAATTGAAGTTTACCGCTAACTTCTGCAATAGCTTGCCATGTACTTGCAGGTTTTACGGTTCCATAAGCAAGCACTTTAGGAATTACTTGAACAGAGGGAACTGTGATAACACGAACCAATGTTGATTCTTCTTGAATTGGTTTTTTCTTTGGAGTTCGATCTTGTTTTTTTAGAAAAGAAAAAATAATAATACCAATCACAATTGGAATAATGATTAGTAATTTCTTCCAGATTGGATATTTAGCAAGTTCGCTCATAAAACCTCTATTCAAAGTGAAGTCGTAAAAATGATGTATTTACTGTGATAAAAGGAAATTTATTTTTGAAGTGATTCAAAAAACTGAATGGTGCTTTTTTTACTGAGAGATTGTTTCATTAAATCTATTTTACCTACTAAATTTAATGTTTGAGCTAAGGACTGTACTAATTGAAATCGATTTGAAGAAACACCAATTTCACTTAGGATCACTGTAGATTGAAGATCAAGAAGATCCATAATAGGAATACTTCCCTCTTTGTACGAAATTTTCCCCAAATCTAAAGTTTCTTTTGCAATTTTTAATAAGATTTTGTTTTTTTGAACTAAATCTTGAGCTGAAAGGTATTTGGTGTGAAAAGATTGAATATTTTGAGCAAGATTAGCTTTTGTTTTTTGGATTCGTGCTTTTCGATCTGCTAATTGAATTTCTAGTGTTGTTAGTTTTTTAAACTTACTTCCACCTTCATAAATAGGAATGCTTATACTAATCCCTGCACTCCAACCTGTTTTATTTCCATTCTGATATGTTTCTTCAGCCGAATCACTCGCAAATGTACCTTGTTCATAATAAAGTTGATGAAACCAAGAAGCTGTAGCTTGTACTTTTGGCTGAAATTTACTCCGAATTTGATTTTTCTCAAGTTGAATGCCACGAATCTCAGCTTGGGCAAGTTGCAAGCTAATGGAGTAATTCCATGATTTTTGAACTAAATTTTGATGAATTTTAGGAATGTTTGTTTGAGAAGTATTAATCTCTTTTATAGATTGATCAATTTGATCTTGAGTAAATAATTTGTCTTCTAATTTTAGGACTGTGTAAGGAGGAAATTGAAGAAGTGTATTTAATGAGATTCTAGACTGAGAGAGAGTATTAAATGCATTAATTACTTCAATTTTGGCTTTTCCTAAATTAGTTTGAACTCTTAGAACATCACTTTTGCCTGTTTCTTTAAATTCAAATCTAAGCTTTGCTAGTTCTTCAAGTTTTTTAAAATTACCTAAATGTTGTTTTCGAATTTTTAATAATTCCTGTGCTTTTAAAACATCAAGATAGGCGAGGATCACACTTTGTTTTAACGAGTCTTTA
>JBNMNM010000371.1:0-3514 GCA_051275585.1 bacterium
GAATGCCCTCTCCTTGATCAGAAATTAATAAAACGACAAAAGAATCTCTTATTTGAATGTTGCAACACAAAATAGAATTTTCAGCACCAAATTTTACTACATTATCTAATAAATACTCTAACATTTCTTTAATTAGTTCTATTTTAAGTAGAACTTTAGGACAATTTTGATCAAAGTTTTTTTCTACTACAATTGATTTTGTCTGAAATTCATCTTTATAAGAACTAATAGTCTCGCTAAAAATAATGTTTAAATTATATTTTTGTAAATGTAACTTTCTTATCTGAAGTAAACTAATCAAAGAAATACTTTTTAATCTTAATTTATTTAACCTCTCTGCTGAAGAAATAATATTCTCCAACCAAACTTGATGATCATTTTCTAATGGTGCAACATCCCTTAATAACCTAGAAAAACCTAAGATACCATTCAAGGTAGTTCCTGTTTCATGAGAAAAAACACCTAATGTTGCTTGAAAGGTTTGAGATAATAATTCTTGATTTTGAGAAGATAATTGAATTTGTCTTTCAACTAAAGAACAAAGTTCTCTTGGTTGAAAGGGTTTTCTAATGTACGCAATTGCACCTGCTTCAATTCCCTCTTCAAAGGAAGATATCTCAATTTTTGCTGTTAAATAAATAAAAGGAATTAAACACCAGTAAAGACTTTCTTTTATTTTTTTACAAAACTCAATACCATCCATTTCAGGCATCATTACATCTGAAAGAATAACATCAGGTAAGAATCCTAAATTAAGAATATTTAATCCTTCAATACCATTACTAGCTTCTCTAAAAACAGGTTGATAGTTTTTCATTGTTCGAATTGACATTCGAACCACATCTCGTACTTCTTTTTGATCTTCTACAATCAGAACCTTAATTTGTTGTCTTTGCAGGCTACTCATAATAATCAACTATATTTGGAGTAATATTTTTCGGGATGCTAACAAAAAAAGTGCTACCTTGACTAAGATTACTATCCACCTTAATTTCTCCATAATGTAAATTAATAATATGTTTACAGTATGTTAATCCAAGACCTGCTCCTTGCTGTTCAATTTTTTTTCTAGAAACTTGCTCGAATCGATCAAAAATTTTCCATTGATGTTGCTCTGGAATTCCACAACCAGTATCTTGAATTGAAAAAACTAAATTTTCTCCTTCAGAATTCAATGAAAGAACAATACCGCCTGCTTTTGTAAATTTAACAGCATTACCAATCAAATTTCTCAGTACTTGTATGAAGTGAACCTCATCAATTACAACAGTACAGGGAGACTCGCAGTGATTTTCAAACTTAATATAAAGTCCTTTTTGATTTACCCAAGCAGTAAATCCACGAATCAGGTCTTCAATTTGAAGTAAAATATTGACCTTAGAAAATTTCATTTGCAAATTTCCTGATTCTAATCTTTGAATATCTAGCATTGTTTGAATCAGTTGCAAAAGAGTATCTCCTCCTTTTCTTATTCTTTGAAATAAATCAATATATGTCATACCTTCTTCCTCTAAGAATGAAGAATCATCCAAAGATAACTCAAGAAGATTTGCATTTGCAAGAATTGTATTTAAGGGAGTTCTTAACTCATGAACCATAAAACCTAAAAATTCTTCTTTCAAAGTATTTACTTTTTCTAAGGCTAGTCTAGCAATTTCCTCATTCTTTAGTTTTTCTTCTGTCTTTTTTAATTGTGTAATATCACTAAAAATCAATATTTTTAATATTTTTTCTTCATATGGAAACGGAATTATTCGTAAATTTACAATAATTTCACTATCATCCTTACGAATCCAATTAGATTGAGGAATATGACCATTTACACCTGTTTTAGCTACTTCTTTTAATTTATCTAAAATAACGCTCTGCTCTTCTTTCTTCCAATATGTTGTAATTTTTTTTCCAACAACATGTGATACACTTTGTTCACCTAAAATTTTAGCTCCAGAAGGATTAATCAAGGCGACAACATGATTATCTTCAGAGAGAACAACTAATCCATCAGGCAGATGATCCACAAGAAATCGATATCGAGCTTCACTTTCCTTAAGAGCAGACTCTGCTTCTTTCACAGATTGTTGAGCTTTCTTTAATTGATGTACGGTTACTAAAGATTTATCAATCGTAGCCTCCATATCATCAAAATTAAGAGGCTTTGTAATAAAATCAAACGCACCATGATTCATTGCAGTACGAATATTACTCATATCATCGTATGCAGAGATCACAACGGTTTCTAAAGTATAATCTAATTTTTTTATTTCTGATAATAGAGTTAAACCGTCCATTTCAGGCATATTTAAATCAGTCAGTACTAAATCAACATCAAGATTTTCTTGTAACATAGTCAGAGCTTGTTTACCATTTTGAGCAAATATAAACTCAATCCCTTCTTGTTGAATTTTTTCTTTAAATTTTCTTAGGATTAAAAATTCTAAATCAGGTTCATCATCAACAACTAAAATTAGTGCTCCCATACTATCCTTTTAACCCCAAGAGAAAGCAGTTTGCCTTCTTAAGATTAATATATACTTCTATTATTTTCATTTCTATTTTCATTTCTATTTTCTAAATTATTTAATGAATTTTTTAAAAAGAATTTTACGATTTCAATAGATTGTTGAAAAAAAATTTAGCAAGCTTGATCCTCTTTAGTTAAAAAGCACTATAATGCAATTCCACTATGGAATGTCAATTTGAAAGTAACAACAATTGTACTCTAAAACAGTTTTTTAGGAGTTTTATATGCCATCATTTGATATTGTTTCTGAAATCAACCTACATGAAGCAACAAATGCAATTGACCAAGCAAATCGTGAAGTTAGCACTCGGTTTGATTTTAAAGGAACAAATGCTAACTTTGAACAAAAAGAGAAATTGATTATTCTCACAGCTCCAAGTGATTTTCAATTACAACAAATGAGAGATATTCTTCGAGCAAAATTAAACAAACGAAATGTTGATATAAAAGCCCTTGATATTGAAGATCCTCATATATCAGGAAGTACAGCAAAGCAAAATATCAATCTTATTCAAGGAATTGAAACTGAATTAGGGAAAAAAATCATTAAAATCATTAAAGATTCTAAGATTAAACTACAAACTGCAATCAATGATAATAAGGTTCGAGTATCAGGAAAAAAAAGAGATGATCTTCAAAAAGCAATGGCTCTTTTAAAAGAATCTAATTTTGATATTCCAATACAATTTAACAATTTTCGTGACTAAATGAATCAAAACTTCCTGCTAAAATTGCAGTAGGAAGTTCACTCTGATTTTTCCTAACAAAAAGAGCTTATTACTCTTCCACAAAATATTTTTACTTCTAAACAGTTCAATTTCTCATTTTTTGCACTCTACTTTTAACAAAAAATATACTTTATTAAAAAAAGACATAACTATATTTCTAAACTTCATTAATTTGAACTTTGTAAAACATTTAATAGAATTCAATGAATTTGCTAGTCTATCTATGATTGACATTTCCTTCAATAGGGTCGTAAAAACTTTTATG
>JBNMNM010000372.1:0-3510 GCA_051275585.1 bacterium
ATGAGTATAGAAAAAGCATTACATGCACGTAGTGAATCAAAATGTGAATTATGTGGTACAACAGATAATTTAGGTGTGTATGAAGTTCCACCTAATTCTAATGATAGTGTTGATGAATGTATTCTAGCTTGTGATACTTGTCGTGAACAAGTTGAAGAGCCAGAAAAAATGTATGCAAATCATTGGCATTGTTTGAATGATAGTATGTGGAGTCAAATTCCAGCCGTTCAAGTGGTTGTATGGCGTCTATTAACTCGTTTAGGATCTCAAGACTTACTAGATATGCTTTTCTTAGATGAAGATACTCAAACTTGGGCAGAAGCTACAGGTGAAGGACAAAGTGATGAAGATACAGTAAAACACGTTGATAGCAATGGTGTCGTACTTGAGGCTGGTGATACAGTAACTTTAATTAAAGATTTAAATGTAAAAGGAGCAAATTTTACTGCTAAGCGAGGAACTGCTGTTCGTGGAATTTCTCTAGTATCTGATAATGCAGAACACATTGAAGGGCGTGTAAGTGGTCAGCAAATTGTAATTTTGACAAAATTCGTAAAAAAATCGACTTAAATATCAAACACCTGCTGGTTTTATTCTTTTTTGTGGATTTAATATTTTTTATAGTATAATAAATCCTCAAAATTCTCTATATAATATAACTCTAGTTATTAGAGATTTTAAAGATTTTAACTACATTAAATCAGCAGGAAAACATGAATATTTGTTTTTTAATGTATTCTTGGAATACAATTGACCCTAAAAATGACTCAACAATTTTGCTGATTCATGAATGTATTTTACGAGGTCATACAGTAGCATTAGCAACTCCAAATAATTTGACTATGAGAGATACTGTTGCAAGTGCCTTTTGTCAGGTGTTTGAAAAAAAGGCTACAATAGCAACAAATATTACTAATTTTTATAAAAAATCTACTTTTCTTAAAAGAAAACTTCCTTTGGCAGGATTTGATATTATTATCATGCGTTCTGAACCACCACTAAATGTAATTGCATTAAATTTTCTTGATTCTGTTCGTGATGATGTATTTATCATGAATGATATTGATGGATTGCGTATTGCTAATAACAAGCTATATACATCTTCTTTTGATGATCCAGATAATACATTTATACCTGTAACGCATGTATCAAAAACACCTGAATACTTAGAAGAAGTTTTAAATGAATCAAAAACAGATAAAATGATTATGAAGCCATTAGATGGTTTTGGTGGTGCTGGTGTCATTATGGTCGAAAAAAAAGCACAACAAAGTTTTAGGTCATTATTAGATTTTTATATCAATAGTAAAGAAGGTGGTAATTATGTAATTTTACAAGAATATGTTGAAGGTGCAGAGTTAGGTGATATTAGGATTTTAATGTTAAATGGAGAACCTATTGGAGCAATGCGAAGAATTCCAGCAATTAATGATGTTCGTTCCAATGTTCATGCAGGTGGTTCTGTTGTTAAACATAGTCTTAGCAAAATAGAAAAATTGTTGTGTAAACATATTGGTCCTAAATTAATTCGAGATGGGCTATTTTTTGTAGGTGTGGATGTAATTAATGGAAAATTGATTGAAGTTAATGTATTAAGTCCTGGTGGTATTATGAGAATTAACCAACTTAATCGAGTAAAACTTCAGAAAAAAATTATTGATTTTGCTGAGAACGTTATTAATGCAAAAGAAGCAATGGTAAGTCGAAAAACGGCATTTAGAAAGGTGATCGAAGATGCTAATACTATCTGAAAAAGAG
This sequence comes from bacterium, assembly GCA_051275585.1. Lineage (GTDB taxonomy): Bacteria > SAR324 > SAR324 > XYD2-FULL-50-16 > JBNMNM01 > JBNMNM01. Next base: position 1,759 of record JBNMNM010000372.1, read on the forward strand.
TGCCTTGAAAAAATAGCTCAAGAAGAGTGTTTTCAAGGAGAAGTTGAGGGGATTTTCTCAATCAAAATTGAAGAATATAGCTTTTTTGTTTGTACTGCAATTCATGATGGTCATTCATTAAGAAATGAATTAATTGAAAACTGTTTGTTAAATGATGCAGAACGTTTATACGAAGAAGATCCTTATACAAGCGAATTAATTTCTGCAATGCCTATTACTTTAGTTGGTTTGGATTCTCGTTATGAGTATGATCTGAATCGACCACAAGAAACTTGTATTTATAAAAAAGTATGGGGAAAAAAGGTTTGGAAAGAGCCTTTAAAATCTAGAGAGAAAAGTAAGAGTTTAGAAAAACATCAACTTTTTTATCGAGTGCTAAATGCTTTAATTAACAAAGTTGAAACATTGCATGATGCCTGTTTAGTGTATGATGTTCATTCTTACAATTATGTGCGAATGGGAATTGATAATACTCCAACATTTAATATTGGAACAGAACAAATTAATATTAAAAAATGGGGAGCCACTGTTAAATATTGGATTAAAAATCTAAATACATATACTTTACCTAATATTACAACAAGAGCCACCATGAATGAGGTTTTTTATGGTCGTGGTTATCTTTCCTCTTTTGTTAAGTCTAATTTTAAAAAAACATTAGTACTCCCAACTGAAGTTAAAAAAGTTTTTATGGATGAGCAAAGTGGTGATCTTTATCCTCTTGTTCTAGCAGATCTAAAAGAATTCTTTAAACAAGCACTACTAGCAAATGCCTTATTTTTCTCAAAGAAACAAACTGATAAAAAACATCGTAAAAAATCAGCATTACTTTCATCAGCAATCGATCCAGCGTTAATTAAACTAGATAAACAACTATTTAATCTCTGTAAGGGATTAGAAACCTTGTTTTATATCAACCCTAAAAATTTGGCTAAGGAGAGAAAAAAATTCTTCTCCAAAAAGTTCAGTGAAAACCCCGAATTTACTTATCGACAGCTAGATATCAATCCCTTTGATTTTCGAGAAAAGTTGTACCGCTTACCTGTTAAAGACATTGCGGATATCAGTATTCAAAAGCTTTATCAGGATGTGATTGATTCTTTTGCTAATAAAATTGATTTGATTGCGTCTGTAGGAACAGATAATTTTCTATACAACTCATTGCGATATTATGGGGAACCCAACGAAGTGGATATTCAAGCTGCACAGTTTTTACTTTTTGCGAAAGAATTTGAAGAAAATCAAGAACCTACAATTCATGCGAAAGAAGCAAAAATAAAATTTATTGAGGCGGCTCATCATTATGGAATTCACTGTCAGGTAGAAATCACAGATAAAATTATTGCAACAGCAATGGTGACTAATCCTCATAGAACAATTCTGATTAATAAGAATTTACATCTTAATGAAATTCAAATGAATGCTTTAATCCATCATGAACTGGGAGTTCATATGGTCACTACAGTAAATAGTGAATTGCAAAATTTAAAAGTATTTAAATTAGGATTGCCTGGTAATACCTATAGTCAAGAAGGATTAGCGATACTAAGTGAATATCAATCAGGACATTTACCATTATCTAGGTTAAAAACATTAGCATTACGAGTAATTGCAGTAAGAATGATGGTTAAAAATTATGATTTTAGTCGTACTTTTAAAATTCTGATAAATGATTATAATCTTAAAGAAGATGAGGCTTTTAAATTAACCGCAAGAGTTTATCGAGGTGGTGGGTTCACAAAAGATTTCTTA
>JBNMNM010000373.1:0-3484 GCA_051275585.1 bacterium
TGATTAATTTTGTACTGATGAAACTAATAATCAGCATTAATTGTTACTTTTAAGAAAAAGGTACATATTTTTTTTCAATAATAGTTCTATTAAAAAACGTTTCACGTGAAACATTTATATAATAATTGCAGTAAGTTAAGTTGATAGTTAGCTAGTAATAACTATTATTCATTATAAATGTTTTTTTTAGAAATTACACCTGCTCAATGTCAGAATAATCTTAGCGATTATTAATATTCTTTTTGTTAAAAAATAGAATTTATTTTTAATCAAAACGGAAAATGAACTTTTTGATTACTTAGAAGAAAAAGGAAGTTATTGATAATTAGAAAATTCAAGAGGCTATGATCGTTCTTCCTTCTCAAACTACTATTGATTTTAGAGCAATCTCTTTCCTCTTGATTCTAAAAATAGAAAAGATATTATTGGTTAAAAAAAATACGAGAGGCTATAGCGGTAGTTCTTCCTTCTTCCGATTTTCGGATTCAACCTAGAGCTATAAATTTCCTCTCGTTTAAAAGTGATAAAAATAAAAAATCAAGAGGCTATAGCTGTCCTTCCTTCTAACTCCTTTGTGCTTCGGCACAAGATACTTTAGGGCACTTCTTTCCTCTTCATTTACAAAACACCAGTTACAAATAATAGCTGGTTAAAAAAATCTAAAAGGCTATAGCAATTCTTCCTTCTATCCTTATAACAAAGGTCCTTACTTAGAGTTGCTTCTTTCCTTTTAGTGTACAAAAAAATAAAAAATTCAGTGATTAATAAATTTCTTATTAGAAAGTTCAAAAGGCTATGGAAGCTCTTCCTTCTTATTAGTTTACCCCGTAAGGGGTCATTCTCCAGAGTTTCCAGTTTCCTTTTGATCTTAATAAAATAAAAAACTGTTTTTTAAACAACTAAATAATCAACCCAAATAGAATAAGAGGCTATAGCAATTCTTCCTTCTAACTCTACTATGATTAGAATTGTCACTTTCCTCTTTTAAAAACGATGAAAAATACAATTTATCTACGACGAAAAAGCAAATTATTGCTTGAGCGAAAAACACAAAATCAAACTCTAAATATTACTCATATTGCTTCATTACTAAAAAACATTAGCAGTCTTGGTTATACTCTTTCTGGAGAACTTGTAGAAAGAGTGATGACTCTTTCATTAGATAATTTGGAGAAGTTTAACCTTAAACTTGTTCAAGACTTACAAGTGATGGTTGGTGCAAATATTCAATATAAACCAATGTATCCAAACTTCCCTCATCAAGTGATGGAGATGGAAGAAGCAGAACTCTATATCAATGCCATGATGCATTATTTAGGGCGTTGGTTTGGAGTACGGATTTTACCAAATTACGATAAAGAAGATCGTCCAGAATTATCAGGTAAGGTTAAACTTAAACTTATTAATCTTGGAACAGAAGATGAGTTTAAAGAGATTTGTGTAAACCTCTTAGGTACAAAATCTTCAATTTCAGAAACAGATAAGGAAGATGTTGAATGGTTTATCAAAGAATATAAAAATCAAGTTGAGGATCTTATTCCAGAAGAAATTCCTCATAAAGAAAACTTAGCTCACTTAACAAAGTTACTATTGGAACATACAGAGAAATCAGCTTTAGTTCTTGCGAAGAAAATCAAAACTGCAACTGATGTTTTACGAGTAGCAACAGCTCTTTCTGATGGTGATATCAGTTTATCAACAAATACTAAGTTCCGAAGTTTTAAACGTTCTGAAAGAAGATTGTTATTAGGTCTACTTGAACAATGTAATGCAATCACTGAAGACATGTTGCGTCACAAAAAACGTTGGATTCGACTTGGTGAGCGACTACATCCATTTGAGTATCAAAAGCAATATCCAAAAACATTTGATGCATTTGATATTCTTCGAAATAAAAAACCATTTAGTACATTCAACAGTAAAGTTGAGCAATTGCTAGTTAGTAAGGATATTCCAAAGGTAACTGAGTTATTGTTGTCTAGACCTGGGGAATTTGCTAGAAAACTAGATCATTTATTACGAATTTCTTCTGATACAAAAACAGTATTGGATCAATTTCAAAAGGTTGCAGATAAAGTAGCAACAACCGTTTTATTGCAAGTGTTAGCTCACTTTAAACATCGAAATGAAAAGAACGATTTACGCATTTTTTTTCCAAAAGGAAATACTGCAAAAGCATTTTCAATTGAAAATAAACTTCCTAATTTAGATTCATCCATTTCAGAACAAGTTGTAAAACTTTGCTCTGAGGTTTTGGTTAAAAATTTTAGAAATCTACCAGAACTTGGAAAAACTTATCTTGATGAAGAACTGAAAAATTACATTGTTCCATTTTCTCAAAGATCAGCAAGTAAGGCATTACGAACTATTGTTCGAGGGTCTAAGTTAAAAATTCCTGAAGGAAAAACAATCCGATTTTTTATTTGGTGGAAAGAAGGAATTGTTAATAACGTTCCAACAGAAGAAGTTGATTTAGATTTATCTTCTGTGATGTACAATGAAAATTGGGAATATATGGAGCATATTTCATACACCAATTTGAAATCTGATAATTATAAATCCGCTCATAGTGGTGATATTACATCGGCTCCAAATGGAGCTTGCGAGTTTGTTGACCTCGATATTGAGTCAGTCATTAAACACAAAGGACGATATGTTGTGATGTCCGTTAATTCTTTCACAGATCAACCTTTTATTACGATTCCTGAATGCTACACAGGTTGGATGATGAGAGAAGAACCAAATTCAGGGGAGATCTTTGAACCAAGTACAGTTCAAGATAAAATTGATGTTACTAGTGATAGTACAATCAGCATTCCTCTGATTCTTGATTTAGTGAAACGAGAAATAATTTGGGCAGATCTAGCATTAACATCAAATCCATGTTGGCAAAATAGTGTAGAAGGAAATCAAAAAGGAATGGTTTTGATTGGACAAGCAATCACCTCACTAGTGAAGCCAAATTTACATGAACTGTTTAAATTACATATTGAGGCTAGAGGAACTTTTGTAGAAAATGCGGAAGACGCAGAAACTGTTTTTTCTGTTGATCAAGGAATCACTCCTTTTGATACTGAGGAAATTATGGCTGGTTTCTTATAAAGCATAGTAAAAAAGCATTCCAATCATTACTGTGGAATGCTTTTTTACTAAAATCTTATCCTAAAAAAGAACAGCAATAATCAATTGGCTTGATGATTTTTACTTTAAATTTAGAATTACCTCTCACTTCAAAAGCCTCGCCACCTTGTACTACTGACCACTCAGTACTATTTGGTAATAAAATTTCAAGTACACCAGAATAGATCTCCATCAATTCTGGTGCTCCAGTGTTAAACTCATATTCACCTGGAAGCATAAAACCTAACGTTTTTTCTGTCCCATCTTCAAATCGAATAGTTCGACTTGTTACGTTTCCATCAAAGTACACATTTGCATTTTTTACGATTGTTACATTTGAGAATTCAGACATTGTTTCCTTTTA
>JBNMNM010000374.1:0-3480 GCA_051275585.1 bacterium
AGGGAATTCTGGGATTAAACGGTCGAAGCAACTCTTGCGAGCCGTCTAACTCAACCTAGCCCAATCGTTGCTATCCCAATGATATAAAGATTTATTGCTAACTCTTTATATCGACAAGCTGAATCGAATGAGCAAAAAATACAGTATTTAAAAGCACAAAGGACTATCTTTTAGATTAGTGCTAACTTTTATTCGCTTCCATCCCCCCAATAAATTAGGGGTCTTTCTCGCTCATCTATCGCAAATTTCTAAGGTAAGCAAATTATGAGTCAAGCCAAGAAAACATGGACTAAAGAGGAAATTTCAGCAATCTACGAAACTCCAGTACTAGAGCTGATTCATCGAGCAGCAACAGTTCATCGAGAACATCATAATTCACAAGAAATTCAAGTAGCAACCCTGCTTTCGATCAAAACAGGTGGTTGCTCAGAAGATTGTGGTTACTGTAGTCAATCCTCTCGTTACACAACTGGTCTTGAGCGAGAATCTTTACTAGACCCAGAATTTGTAATTACAAAAGCAATTGAAGCTCAAAAAAATGGAAGTACTCGTTTCTGTATGGGTGCTGCATGGAGAAAAATCCGTGATAACAAGGATTTTGATGATGTTCTTACTATGGTTCGACAGGTTTCTGCTTTAGGAATGGAAGTTTGTTGTACATTAGGAATGTTGACTACAGAACAAGCTCAAAAACTAAAAGAAGCAGGACTTACAGCGTACAATCACAATCTTGATACTGGTAGAGAGTACTACAACAAAGTTGTTACAACTCGAACTTATGATGATCGTTTAGAAACGATTGATAATGTAAGTAAGGTAGGAATTTCACTTTGTAGTGGTGGAATTATTGGACTAGGTGAATCTTCTAACGATCGAATTGATTTACTTCACACACTTGCTGGGTTAGATACTCCACCAGAATCAGTACCTATCAATGCACTTGTTCCAATCCCAGGAACTCCTTTAGAACAACAGAAAAAAATCGAAATCTGGGAAATCATTAAAATGATTGCAACAGCTCGAATCATTATGCCAACAGCAAGAGTCCGTTTATCTGCTGGTCGTGAGCAAATGTCTGAGTTAGAGCAAGGAATTTGCTTCTTAGCTGGTGCAAACTCAATTTTCTCTGGTGATAAATTATTGACAGCTCCAAATGCTGGTGCAAGCCAAGATGCTGCATTATTTGCAGTTTTAGGCGTAAAAGCAAAAGGCTCTAGAGATTTAAAAGCAGTAAAAAAAGAAGAAGCTGTTAGTTAGTCATATCTAAGATACAAAAATGCTAGTTCTAAACATAGAGCTAGCATTTTTTACAATATTAGATTTGATCTAATACACTATAAATAGCTTGATAAATCTCTTCTAATTGTTCTTGTGTTACACAGTATGGTGGTAAAATATAAAGAACATTTCCTAGCGGTCGTAGTAAAAAACCCTTCTCAAGAAACTTTGCTTTAAGTACTGGAGCAAGCGAGTTTAAATACCCATCTTTTTCTTCTGTTATAATATCCATCGCCATAATAGTTCCGCAAATTCGGAATTTAGTTAGCTTAGGATGATTTTGCAAAATAGGAAGAAGTTCATAATGCCATTGCTCTATATCTCGAAAACGATGTTCTGTTTTTTCCAATAATTGCAATGAAGCAACAGAAGCAGCACAGGCAATTGGATTTGCTGTATAAGAGTGGCCATGAAAAAGAGTTGCATGTGGATCATCACTCCAAAAGGCTTGGAATATACGATCATTCGCAACAGTTACACCTAAAGGTAAAAATCCTCCTGTAATTCCCTTCGATAAACAAATGATATCTGGATTTGTTTTGCTTTTAATACTAGCAAACCAATCTCCTGTTCGTCCAAATCCTGTTAATACTTCATCATAAATTAGAATTGAATCATTTTTACGAACGACTTTTTCAAGTTTTCGCAAATATTCAGGACGACACATCTTCATTCCGCCTGTACCTTGAATTAAAGGTTCAATTAGAACTCCTGCAATCGAATCTCCTTTTTCCTGAAAAAGTTTTTCAAGTTGTTGAATGCTCCGATTTTCTTTTTCTTTAACTTCGCTGTCGCCAATAAATGTCTCAGGGTATTCAATGAATTCAGTAGGAAATAGAAGTGAATCAAAAGCTTCTGTAAATACAGAACGTTCACCAAGAGACATCACGCCAAAAGTATCTCCGTGATATGCTCCCTCAAAACTTACAAATCGATTTTTTCCTTGATGTCCTAAGTTTGTCCAATACTGAAGAGCCATCTTTAAACCAGCTTCAACAGCCGTAGAACCATCATCAGTATAAAATAAATATTGTAATTTTTCAGGAAGATGTGGAACCAAAAGTTCCGCCATTTTATCTACAGGTTCATGAGTGTACCCTGCAAAGATTACTTGTTCTAATGTTGCTGCTTGTTTTGCAATTGCTTGAGCAACCTCTTTTTGTCCATGACCATGAAGAGTAACCCACCAACTAGAAATACAGTCCATAATTTTTCGACCATCTTCCAGTTCAAGCATAATTCCATCACCTGACTTTACTTTTAATAAATCAGGAGCTTTTTTCATTTGGGTATATGGTAACCAATGCGTAGCTTTTCGAGTCATAATCAAATCTCAAATGAACGTTGGAATTGCTTTTCTAAAGAATCTAAATCAACATTTTCTAACATAGGAATTTCAGCAATTACATCAACTTTTCCATAATGCTCAATTGCTTCCTTATTACTTTGGTTCTGCTCTCCACTTAACACCACGCCTAGAATAGGAAGCTGACGACTTCGAATCATTTCTATGGTTAACAAAGTATGATTGATTGTTCCTAAACCACTTCTTGCAACAATTAAAACAGGCAGTGAAAGCTGAACCATTAAATCAAGAACGAGGTCTTTTTCATTCATAGGAACCAAAACACCACCTGCACCTTCAACAATCAAGTGAGGAAAAGAGTGTTGAGGAAGTTTGAATTGATCTAATGAAATTTGAACACCATCAATTTTTGCAGAGGCATGAGGAGATAAAGGAGTTTGTAGGCGGTATTGCTCAGGAAAAAAATGATTTTTAGGAAGTTGTGTAATCTGTTGAATGAATTCAGTATCTGTAGTTTCTTCCAAACCACTTTGAATTGGCTTCCAATAACCAGCCTTTAATCCTTGAACTAACATTGCAGAAACTAATGTTTTTCCAATATCAGTATCTGTTCCTGTAACAAAAAATTGCTTTGGAAAATGAAAACCCATAAATAAAATCCCTCTTAATATTAACTTTTAGAAATACAAGCATAACCTACTTGGTAAGTTACCTCGATCCCGTTTGGACTATCTTGATTCCATGTTTGAATCAAATTACGCATCTGTTTTGTTGTAAGTACTTTTGATGTTGTATGAGTGTTTGCTCCAATTCCTTTTAAGCTTTGGAAAAATGCTTTTGCTGAGGGAAAGCAAAGCTTTTTCTGTTCATGCCATGTATGTAGTTCTATTTCATCA
>JBNMNM010000375.1:0-3472 GCA_051275585.1 bacterium
AGGAAAAACAAAACATTTTTTAAGTTATCAAAGTCAAAAAACATCATGACTAGCAGAAACTATATTATATATAAAAAGAGCCTTACTGGAGACAACTCTCCTTTGCCAAAAAAGATTCAGGAGGCATTTCAAAAGTATGGACTCTACCATCTCCTCACGCCTTCAGGACTTCACCTTTCCAGTCTTTTCTTTTTAAAGATATTACCGGGAGTCATTCAAGTATTATTTTTGCTCGCGGTACTAGCTATAATTTTACCGATGAATAGTTATCTTTCACTTGAGCGTATTCTAATTTTCAAAACATTGTTTCATTTCAATACTTTTTCGGGTTTTAAATTAGACCAAGAATCAATGCTTTTTTTAACAATTATTGTTAGTATTTTAATCGGAAATTTTCACCAATCCCCAATGAGCTTTATGTTCAGTATTTTATTCTGGGGAGCGATACTTATTTACAAAGAGAATAAACTTCAAACACTCTTGTTTTTAAATATCTCACAACACCTCATTGGAACATTACTTGATCAGCCGGTAAATCTAGTCTCACTAGTAATCAATCCTCTATATACATTTAGCTTTGTTACAATGTTTCCTTTATTTTTAATTAACCAATTACTCGGGGAGTTGGCTTTTTTAACTGTAATCATCAATTTGTTCCTAGAGTTTTGGTTAAACTCACTTTTAGTCGTTCTTGATAATGACTTTATAGGTGCCATGCGTTTTAACCTATATCCTCTAATGCTCATTTCCATAATGGCCCACTACAAAAGATATAAAGTAATGTTGATTTTTATTTGCCTCCTAGCGGGTGATATATCTTCGCCACAGCTTAAAAGTAATTCACATAGAAAAGACATCATTAATATTGGTCACGGAAGCGAAATTTTGAACGTCAGCAGGAAAATGGGACAGGATACACGATATACATTTATTGATCAAAAGTGCGTATTTAGTACTTCTCGTTTTTTTTGCAAAAAAAAACCCTCCAAATATGGAGGGCCTATATTCTAAGAATTTGTTTTGACTATTTTACTTTCATTTCTGTAATTAGTTTATCAAAAGTTTTTTCTTCTCTAATTGCATACATTAAATTATTTTTAACCTGCTCATTAGATTTGTAGTAAGTCGAAAGTTGTTCAATTTCCATACCTGACTGTGCAGCCATTTCAGTAAATTTAACTTCCATATCATCATCATTTGCTTCAACTTTAAACATTTTTGCAAGTGTATCAAGAATTAAACCTGAACGAACTTGAAACTCTGCTTTTTGAAGAATATCTTCGTTCCACTTTTCAAAATAAGTTTTAGTCATATTTTCGTCAAAACCTTGAGACTTTAAGTTTGAACCTAGCTCTTCTCGAACTGATTTTTTTTGTTGCTCAACAAGTGTTGCTGGAATATCAAATGAATTATCTTCAACTAATTTTTTTAAAATATCTTCGTGAAGCTTTTGTTGAACTTCTCTTTTCTTTTGAGTCGTTAGATTTAACTTAGTTTTTGTATTGAAATCTTCTACAGTTTCAAATCCAAACTCTTTAGCCAGTTCATCATTCAACTCTGGAAGTTTCTTCTCTTTAAGCTCTAGAACCTCGACATGAAATTTTACTTTCGCATCTCTTAAATCTTCTTGGTGGTAATCATTTGGAAAAGTTAATTCAATAGTCTTTTTATCAGCTTTCTTAAGACCAATCATCTTCTCTTCAAAACCTGGAATAAACTGGCCTGATCCAATTTCAAGGAGAAACTCTTCTGCTTTCATATCAGCAGGCTTTGTCCCATCTTCTTTTTCACCTTCAAAATTAAAGACAGTATGAATACCATTTTCAATTTTTCTGGCATCATCAGTGATTTCAACCATTTCAGCTTTAGGAGCTAGGTATCTACCAACTAAATCATCAAAGTCCTTGTCACTTACAGCTTCATCATCTTTAGTAAATTCATATTTTGTATAATCAGCAATAGTAACTGTTGGAAAAATTTCAATTGTTGCATCAAAAGAAACATTATTTTTTTCTCTTTTTGTATTTCCAAAATTTGGATAACCAATTGCTCTAAAATCTTCAGTTTGAACTGCTTTATAAAATTCTTCAGACACAAAACGATAAAGAGCATCGTTTTCTACTTGTGCACCATAAACTTGTTGAACAAAACTAAGTGGTGCTTTGCCTTTTCTAAAACCTTTTAAGTTTGATTCTTTTTGTTTCTCAACAAGAGCTTCTTTAATTTGACTCTCTAGACTTACATCTTCAAAAGTGAATACTAACTTTTTAGTACAATCATTAATGTTTTCTACTGAATATGACATTTTTTACCTCTAACCTAGTGCATAAAAATTTTATTATTTCGTTGTGAAAATAACTCAATAACAGGTATTTTGTCAAAGAGTAAGATTCAAACTTAAGGTTCAATATATTCGACATTATACTTAAATAAGCCTTCAGCGGGGGCAACAGGGGACAAATGTTTACCTTTAGGGTTTTTCAAGGCGTCTTCCACATCAATTATACTTACTTTTTCTCTACCTACGCTCCACAAGGTACCTACAATAAGCCTAACCATCTGTTTTAAAAAGCCGCTTCCTACAATTCGAAAATAATAGTGCTTTGGAAATATGCCGTGAATGTCAGCTGGACAAGTTAGTAGTTCTATTTCAAAAATTTCTCTTATTGATGAAGTCGGATCGGAACCAACGCAGTAGAAATCTTCGAAGTCATGCTTACCAACAAAAGACTTTGATGCATCGCGCATCAGTTCAAAATCCAAACTATAAGAAATATTTGAAATATAGTTAGCCTGAAAAGGACTTGGAATTTTTTCATTAGAAAATAGGTACCTATACTCTCTTGAAACAGCATCATTAGTAGGCCTAAAATCAATATCTACCTGTTCCGCATCCATCACTCTTATATCAGGAGGTAACTTGGTATTAAGAGCTAAAACAATAGATTTCAGAGGAATCGAGAATGGTTCATTATAGCAAACAAAATGACTTAGTGAGTGAACACCAGAGTCGGTCCGGCCAGATCCAATAGTTTTTACATCTATTTTATAGATTTTTTTTAAGGCGTTATTTAGGCGACCCTGTACCGTTGACTGGCCCTCAGGCTGAATCTGCCACCCTAAATAAAGATGTCCATCAAACTGTAGCTTAAGCTTTATTCGCTTCATTGCTTTCATTCTCTTCTGAATTATCTTCCCAATTAAAAATTTCTTGGAACTTATCCCTATGAGTTAATCGATAAATAATACACCCAAGAACATAAAGAGTAATTATAGAAAAGATCATTACTTCTTCGTAAACAAAAAGAGTACTTATTAGGATGAAAATTAAAAATAACAATTTTCTTTTATTAGCTTTAAACCAAGCCGCATTTTTAAAAGAAGTAAAAGGGATATTGGAGACCATTAAGACCGCATAAAATATTAAATAAGGGGCTGCAATATAATTTAAATATGGCAAATGACTCACTTC
>JBNMNM010000376.1:0-3470 GCA_051275585.1 bacterium
TACACATCTAAAAAAAACTCAGAACAACTAAAAAACTATAAATTTGTAATTAATTGAAAATAATACACAGGCAAAGTTCAAGTTAAAACAAATCTCATTCCTATAGCACTATTTTGTGATTCAATAACTCAATCTTTGAAAAAAATAATGAAGAAAATAATTGTTCTTTTTCTATTGGCAACTTGTTTTTTCTATACAGCTTACGCAAGTGAATTAATTAATATTAAAAGTAAGGATAAAACATCAACCGATCTTTCACTACAATTTGTTATGGAAAAAACAAAATGGGATGGAGAAGACTTATGGGTGTGGGGAACAGTAAAAAATAAAGGGAAAACAACATATAAGTTTGTGTACATAACTTTTACCGCTCGTGGTAAAAATGGTAAATTTATTAGTAGACATCAGCATTCTACTCAACCTTCTACTATTGGCCCAGGTCAAGTTGGATATATTGTGTATAAAGATATAGAGTGTGAAGGAAGGCGACCTAAGGTTGTTGAATTTAAAGTAAGTACATATCGCTAATTGAGTTTATACTAAAAAAAGGAATCAAAACTCACAAAATATGCCTTATAACGCAATAAATTAATTTCTGGAGAAACTAATGAAAAAAATAATTGCTTTTTTCCTATTGGGAACTTGTTTTTTCTATACTGCTTATGCAGGTGAGTTAATTGTTATTAAAAGTAAGAATAAAACATCAACCGATATTTCATTGGAATTTGTTATGGAAAAAACAAGGTGGGATGGAGAAGACATAAACGTATGGGGAACAGTAAAAAATACAGGAACAAAAACATATAAAATGGTGAGAGTAATGTTTACTGCTCGTGATAAAAATGGTAGGTTTATTGGTAGAAATGATCGGTTTACTGACCCTAAGACTATTGGCCCAGGTCAAGTTGGATATATTGTGAATAAGCATATAGAGTGTGACAGAAGACGACCTAAGATCCTTGAATTTAAAGTAAGTGAATATCGCTAATTGAGTTTATATCCAAAGAGATAATTAAAACTTACAAACTGTATTTTAAAAAAAAATGGCTTCAAGATCGATATAGTATTGAATATTTCAAGCAGTAGCAGAAATATTAAGCTACTTGTTGCTTAGTTTCAAGAAGCTTCTTTTTGAAGAAAGAAGAGGAATCTAAAGTTGATTGATAGTCCTCTTCATTTTGTATCCACCAGTAGTTTCAAAGCCATTCTCTTTATAAAAATCTACAGAACGTTTAAATGCTGGAATAGGAGGAGTGCAAAGCTCTAATCGTTTCCACTCTTTTTCTTTTGCAAACTCAATGATTTGTTGAATCAGTTTTTGCCCTATTTTTTGAGAACGGTATTCTGGAGAAATATAAAACTCTTGAATGATTCCAAAAGCTCCTTCTGCATAAAGAGAAAAACTTTCGCATAAAGATCCAAAACCAATGATTTTTTCATCATCAAAAGCAGCAATAATATTGTACTGACCATTCTCAATATAGTTTTTGCAAAGCTTTGTTGCTAAAGGTACATCAACATCAAAAGCTTGAAGTCCTGTCCGTTCAATAATTTCATCAGTGAGACATACAGCAAGTTTTGCAATTTCTTCAGCAGAGTCTTTGTTTACAAGTTCAATTTTCACAGGTTGTTTGGTGAGGTTGTTATTTAACAATTCTAAGTTAGGATATTATTGAAATAGATCTAATAAATCAGGAATATATGGAAGTAATTGTTGTGCTACAATGCTCCACTTGCATTCTCTAGTATTTTTTGTATTGAGAAGAGACTTTCTTTAATAATATTATTTTTAGGGCGACTTGATTTAACTATTCTTGTTTTGGAAGTTTTATAGGAGTAAGCCAAGAATAAAGTTGGAATGGAAATTTTTTAGTTTTTTAAAAATAAAGAGCAGTATGTCTACCTAGAAAACCAGTTCCACCAGTAATTAAAATTTTCATAAATCTTTTAATAATTGAGATTCATTTCTTTTTCTTGTTTTTTAGATTGATCTAGAGTAGATTTCCACCAGCTGTAAAATATAGCTAGAACTATTGACTTTGATTGAGTCTTTTTAATTACAATCTGTTTTATCAAAAATGGATTACTTATATACACATAAATTGGAAAACTATGAAACGTTCATATATCTATAACAGAAATAGTATAATTACTGGAATTTTATTACTACTTACATTATTAGTTGGAGGTTGTGACTCTAAAAAGAATATCCACAATCAGCTTAATGGTAGTTGGACAAACCCAATTATGGTGATAAAAATAGATTTTGATAAAGGAACCTACTCAGGTACAGCATTAGGAAGTAAATTTTCTAAAAAACTTACTTTAGTAAGTGAAAAAGGTAGTACTGTTGTATTTAAATCTGGTGAAAGCAAAATTATTTGTTTGATCCAAAAAGATGGAAGTATCATCCTAACAAAAGAAGGAGGAATTCCTATTCCTTTTACAAGAGTGAAAGCTTAGTTACAAATAAGACTTGAAATTCAATCAAAGTTCTCTAATTTTAAAAGGGGCAAATGATTTTTATCTTATGCCTCTATTTCATTACTCTCTTTCTTTATTTGCTATTAAAACAGTAATAACGCTAATTTTATTCGTATAAAAGAAATAGTTGTAATTTCAAAATCACCATCATCATATTGAATATGACTAACATCAATAATTCATTTTTTGATGGTTCCTAAGTAATAATGGCTACCACCTTTCTAGTTGCAAGAAACTGGGCTTCCAAGTATTAAATTTTCTTTTCGAATCACCACTCACAGACACCATCATCAAATACAACAAGGACTTTTCTTTTTTACAATTTTGAAAGCATACTTGCTTGCAGTAGCTCCAATATGTTTTTGATATGGACTTTTAGAAAAAGATTCTATTGGAAGTAGCACAAGAAGAATTTTTTTAATCATCCAGTTTTGGAATTGAAATAATAATACTTGTTCCTTTACCTTGTTTGCTTTGAACTTTTAACGAGCCTGATAACTCTTGAATTGTGCTGTGAACTGCTCCCATTCCAATTCCTCTTCCTGAAATATTACTCACCTCTTGAGCTGTACTAAAACCAGAACAAAAAAGAAGACTAGCGACTTTTCCTTTTTGGATTAATTTATCAATGTAAATTTTAGAAATCAAACCAAGCTCAGCTTTTTTCTTCGCCATTTCAATGATTTTATTTGGATTGATTCCTTTTCCATCATCAGTAATTTTTAAGACGATTTCTGAATCTGATTCTGTTGCATGAACTGAAATTTTTGCTTTTGGAGATTTGCCGATCTTTTCTCGTTCTGCTGGTGTTTCTATTCCGTGATCAATTGCATTTCGGATTATATGAATTAAACTAGAAGATAGTTGTTCAATCACTTTGTGAGGCAGAAAGATATCATCTAAATTTTTGGTCTCAAATTCGATATCCTTAAAAAGCTTTTCTCCAAGTCGATAAATTAAGTCTTCCCAACCAAATACAACTTTTG
>JBNMNM010000377.1:0-3460 GCA_051275585.1 bacterium
GGAGCTGTTGTCTTATCATTTCTTGTTGTGCAGCTAGTTTAGCCAACTCTTCGGACAGAGGTTTGCCTGTTTTTCCTCCTTTTTTTAGATTTTCAAGTTTCTCATTAAGTTGTTGTTGTAATTCTGAGAGGCCTGGCATTGGTTTTTTACCTTTCTTTTTCGATTTCCCGCTTCCTTTCGCATCTGCCATTTGTTGTTGCATTTGTTGTAGAACATCATTTAGAAGTAAGGCCAAGTTATTAATTGATGTCATTGAGAACTGTTGACTACTAAGAGCCTCGGATAACTTACGGTCTTTTAGAGCTTGGAGGCTAGATTCAATGTTATCATTCATGGCATCTAGTTCACGAGTAACAAATGAGGCAATTTGAAAAACCCTTCCAGCCAATGATAGAAGACTGTCCTCTATGATCCTGGAATCGTCTCTCAGTTTGAGTTGTCGTTGGGAAAGGCTTACATACCTAGGGTCACTTTGATTTACACCTCCAAACTCTTGCATTATTTTTTCTTGGTCGAAGGAAACCTTAATAAGATTATCTACAATATCATTAAGGTTATCTAAATTTTCTTCAAGCACCATTACCTCCAGGCTACTTTGCATATCCTCCATTTTTTTCTTTAAACTTTTTATCTTCTCACCAGCCTTTATCTGTGAATCCGAGCTTTTTTTTCGTTGCTTGTCGTTTAATTGCTCACTGCTTTTTTCTTGTTCCTCACTAATTTTTTCTTCCTCGGCAGACGTGTCATCCAATTTTTCAGGATCTTTCATTGCCTCATTAAGTTTTTCCAGTTGGTCAATGTCCTCTTTTATTTCATCGAATTCTTCTTTTAAATTTTTTTGTTCTTCATCGATTTCATCCAAATCGTTTGATTTATCTTTTGTATCTTCAGAAAGTTCATTTTGCTTTTTTTCAAGATCGTCTAAACTGTTAATGATGTTTTCCATTTTTTGGTCAAACTGAAGCTTCTTAAATAATTCTATTGTGCGCTCTATTTCTTTTTCAGCATTATCTTCTTTGTTCTGGATTTGATCCATTATTTTTTGAACTTGATCTACACCTTTCTGATCTTCTAAGAGCTTTTTTAATTCATCGTATAACTTTTTAGTCTCAGCATCTAAAATGTCTTCCATAAGCTTCTGGAGCTGTCGCATTTTCTCTTTCATCTTCTCGTTTGGTTTTGAGAAACGATCTTTTTTTTCTGAAAAAGATTTGTTTTGTTTTTGAAGTTCATCAATTTCCTTTTGAAGTTCATCTTTTTGATTTAAGAGCTTCTCTATTTGTTTTTTGTCTTGCCAATCAAGTGTTTTTTTTCCCTTAAGCTTATCTTGAATCTTTTCAATTTGATCTTTTAGTTCTTTAGCGTTTTCTAGGGTTTGATCAAGTTTCTTTTTTGTTCCTTTTGCTTGTTTTTGTATACCCTCTTTTATTTCTTGTTTGGTAGGTAGGTTAAAATTGAATGTGGCAGATTTAGTATATTTTGATCCATTAATACCATCATTATCCCATACTCTGACAAAATATTCAATTTCATCTCCTTCCTTTAATTGTAGGCTATCAAGTATCCATTGATAAAAATAGTTTTGAGACTTAAGATTTTTACCAATTGAGATATTTCTTATTTTTTGTCTTGACTTATCGCCTTTGGATATTGTGTTAAAGACTATCTCGAGTTTGGAAACGCCATAATCATCGGAGATATTTCCTCCTAAGACCATATAACTATAAAGCGTAGTGTCCCTATGAGTTTTTATGGAAAGAGATGGATACTGATCTTTGAATACATCGATGTGATAATTTATATCGTTTTTGTTATTGCTAAATGCATTTTTAAGAATAATTGTATAGTCTTGATTATTAAGTAGTTTGGCAGAATAACTAAATAACTGTTGACCCATGTTTTTTGCGGGTACCTGAGTTAACCCAGAATCAAAAGACAAGAAAACTTCTTCTGAGGAAATTGTTTTTAATAACCAGTTTGCGTTCGTTCCTTCAGGAATGCTGATATTCCCAGAATTACTAACTGTTTCGTTTTTTAGCTTCGTGTATGATGGATATTGTATTTGAATATTGAAATTTTGGATATCTGGTCTATTATGAACGTTAACCTGATATTCTTCCGATATAAAGTCGTTTGCCTCTATGTAGAACGAGAAATCGGCCTGAACCTTTTTGAAGGTATAATTAATAAGCCCACTTTCGCTTAGTACTTTGACTTTTCTGTTGTTTGATTTTATGTATATTTTATCAGGTGTAATATTCCCTTCCAATCGATAACTTACCGTATAGTCTTCATTCTTGAAGGCCAACTTTGCTGCCGTTAGTGGAATGAATCTAAAATAGCTACCTGGTGAAAGCTGGGTATTGAATTTTATAATCCTTAACGTACTTTCTGTTAGAAACTGAGGTACGAATAGAAATAAGATTAAAAGAAGAATGCTTGGATACGCGGCGTATTTCACGTACCTATTGTTAGAGCTGTATTTTATTCTGGTACTAAAACGGAAGAAGGAAATGTCTTCAATTCTTTTTTCGATACTAGCAGTAATTAGACTGTTGTCAGTATTACCTATCTTGGTTAACTGTATGGTATTCAATAGTTTATCTCCTACTTCCGGGAACAAATGTGATATTTGTTGTGCAGCTTGTTCGTCGGATATTTGACCGCTTGTGGAATAGATATTGATTAGTGGTCGAACCATTAACCAGTAGGCTGATATTAAAAGAACAGAGACCGTAGAGAAGAATATTATACTCCGTCCGGTGTTTCCTGGTTTGAATCCGAAATCAACAGAAGTAGAGAGCAAATAAACAGAAAGAGCAACGGATAAGAACAGAATGAACCCACGGAGCAATTGATTGGAGTAGTACTTTTTCTTATACTCAGTGAGTTTTGTTCTTAATATGGAATCTGTGTTATTCAATTGATATTTAGAATTTTTTTGGTTGAGAAAATGTCAAGTTTTCGATATCGTTTGACCAATTGCCATACTGAGTAAACCCATTTAGGTTTTGGTTAAAAATAATCATATCATGTTGATATTTTAGTACAGTGAGTGCCATAGGATTTTTTGAAGAATTACCAAGTAACAATTTTAGTGTGTTTTCTTCTGGTTTCATGGAAGTCATTTTTAAATGATCTTCATTTATAACGATATAACTCTCATTAAGATTAACTTCTGATGTTTCTTCAAGGGATAACTGCGACTTTTCAACTTTTGGCACTTTTAAATAATCAAATAATACCAAGTGATCTTGACGAGTTTCATTTATAACAGGGATGTCGTAGTAACTTCGAGAAGAACCATTGTTTGGTGCATGTGTGAGGTCTTTTGAATATACAGTCAATGTACTGTCTAGATCTAGCTCGTTTATTAATAGATTAATTTCTGTTGTGTTATTAAAATTATGAAAAGTTATATATTGTAATGTAGCACTATCCTGTTCTGTGTAATTGTTTA
>JBNMNM010000378.1:0-3460 GCA_051275585.1 bacterium
AGCGTAATGCCTTAAAAAAGGTTGGCTAAGCTATGAAATAGTGTTAACAGACAAACTTCATTGAGGGCGAAATATAGTAACTCAAAACAACAATACAAGGTGGATTGATTTTACTTTAATGTGATCAAAATAGCCTGTTTCTTTTTCCTCAATACAAAAAATGTAATTATTACATACACTCCAACACCTCTTCATAGGACAAATACCTTGAGTCAATTAGCCTTTTCAACGCTTAAACTAGACCCTGCACTGCTTCAGAATCTGTCTTCTCTTGATTATAACTTTATGACTCCAATTCAGGCAGAAAGTTTGCCTCATATTTTAGACGGAAAGGATGTCATTGCTCAAGGAAAAACAGGATCAGGAAAAACTGCGGCATTTGGTTTGAGTTTGCTAGAAAAACTTAATGTAAAGCAATTTCGAATTCAATCATTAGTGCTTTGTCCAACACGAGAATTGGCTGATCAAGTAGCAAAAGAGATTCGTCGGCTAGCAAGATCTATTCATAATATCAAGGTGCTGACTTTATGCGGTGGAATGTCATTTGGCCCTCAGATTGGTTCGTTAGAACATGGTGCTCATATTATTGTAGGAACACCTGGGAGAGTTGAGGAACATTTGCGTAAAGGGACACTAAAACTGCATGATATGAATATGCTTGTGCTTGATGAAGCTGATCGAATGCTTGATATGGGGTTCCAAGATACTTTAGATGCCATTATTGATCATGTACCAACCCAACGACAAACTTTATTATTTAGTGCAACTTTTCCTGATCAAATCCAATCTATTGCTGATCGAGTGATGACTAGCCCTGTTATGGTAAAGTCAGAATCGACTCATGATAATTCTAGTATTCAACAGGATTTTTATAAGATTGATGGTCAAAAACATCGTATGACTGCGGTGCGTTTGTTACTTCTTAAGAATTGTCCTGAATCAACAGTAATTTTTTCCAATACAAAAAAAGAAACACAAGAAATTGCTGATGAATTATGTGGTTATGGGTTTAGTGCTCTTGCCCTACATGGTGATTTAGAACAAAAAGAACGGAATCAAACATTAATACAGTTTGCCAGTAAAAGTATTTCCATTCTTGTTGCAACAGATGTAGCTGCACGAGGTTTGGATATTGATGATCTAGATATGGTAATTAACTATCAAATTGCTCGTGATATTGAAGTTCATGTTCATCGGATTGGACGAACTGGGCGAGCTGGTAGTAAAGGGACAGCATGTACTTTATATTCTGAAAAAGAATCGTTTAAGATTGGTAAAGTAGAGGCAATGATTAACCAAACGGTTAAACCTAAACCTTTACCACCAACCAGTTTACTAGAAAACAGCATATATCAGCCATCAATGGTGTTATTACAAATCAATGGTGGTAAAAAACAAAAAGTGAGACCAGGTGATATTTTAGGTGCTCTTACAGGAGAAGATGGAGTTACAGGAAAACAAGTTGGTAAAATTCATGTTTCTGATTATTCTGCTTATGTAGCTGTGAACGAAAGTGTTGCCAAAATAGCACTAAAAAAATTAGGTGAAGGGAAATTAAAAGGACGTTCATTTCTAGTATGGGAAGTAAAAAAATAGTTTTTTAAGGCCGCATTTGCGGCTGAACAGGAAGTTTAGTATGTCTATATATATGATATATTATTGTTTCCTATTAGATAGTTGTTTATAAAATATTAAAAATAAGGTTGTCTTAAGACTAAATGTCTATCATATCAGTAGTCATAGATTTTAAATAATTGGTGAATTTACAGTTTTTTACCAAAAAAAATTATGCTAAAGACTAATTTATAGCACAAAGTTTGGCGTTGTTAGTACTTATTCTAGGTTATTGATTATAGGGTTATTGCCATGATTATACTTTCAGGATATCAATCAGTCACAAAACTATATGACAGTAAATATTCAATTATTTATCGTGGATATCGAAAAGAAGATCAACTTCCTGTGATCTTTAAACTTCTGAAAAAAGAATATCCTTCTATTGAAGAGTTAGCTCGTTTTCAACGTGAATATGAGATGACTCGAAGTTTAAATCTAGAAGGAGTTATTCAAGTTTATGCCCTAGAAAAACACGAAAACAGTTTAGTGATGGTTCTTGAAGATTTTGAAGGAGAATCCCTTTCAGATATTCTTAAATCTCAACCATTATCTTTATCTGAAAAACTACAATTATCCATTCGGATTACTCATATTGTAGGGGCTATTCATCAACAACATATTATCCATAAAGATATTAACCCTTCAAATATTATTTGGAATAGAAATACAAACCAATTAAAATTTATTGATTTTGGAATATCAACAGAACTTTCTTTTGATATTCCTGAAATTTGTAATCCAAATATTTTAGAAGGGACATTACCATATATTTCTCCAGAACAAACAGGAAGGATGAATCGTTCTGTTGATTATCGAAGCGATTTATACTCTTTAGGTGTTACTTTATACAAAATTTTTACGGAAAAACTCCCTTTTTCTTCGAATGATCCAATGGAGCTTATTCATGAGCACATGGCTCGAATACCACAGCCTTTACATGAATTAAAAGCAACAATTCCTACAGCCATAACTCATATTATTTTGCAATTAATGCAAAAAAATGCGGAGTCTCGTTACCAAACTGCATTTGGTCTTGAGCACGATTTACAACACTGTTTTGATCAAATGAAAAATGGATTTCATATTCAATTATTTCAACTAGGAAAGTGTGATATCTCTGATAAATTTCAAATCCCAGAGAAGTTATATGGCCGAGAATATGAAATCAAAACGTTATTATCTGCATTTGATCAAGTAAGTTGTGGAACAACTCAAATGATGCTTATTGCGGGATATTCAGGAGTTGGGAAATCTGCATTAGTTCGAGAAATTCATAAACCAATTATAGCAAAGAAAGGATATTTTATTGATGGAAAGTTTGATCAATTCCAAAGAAATATACCCTATTTTGCAATGATTCATGCATTTCAAGAGTTAATCCAGGAGCTACTGAGAGAGCCTCAAGAACAACTTTTGGCTTGGAAAGAAAAACTTCTAAAATCATTAGGTTGCAATGGGCAAGTGATTATTGATGTAATTCCAGAAGTTGAACTAATTATTGGAAAACAAAAAGATGTTACAGAGGTAGAGCCAGAAGAAACACAAAATCGCTTTAATATGACTTTTCAGCGTTTTATTAAAGTATTTACTCAGAAAGATCATCCTTTAGTTCTTTTCCTTGATGATTTGCAATGGGCTGATTCTGCTACATTAAAATTGTTATATGTATTGATGACCGACGTTGATAGTCAGTACTTATTCCTTATAGGAGCTTATCGAAATAATGAGGTGCTATCAGAGCACCTCTTGATGGAAACTCTTGAGCGAATTGAGAAAGAACAAGAAAAAAAGAGAGTTCATACTTTAACTTTATCTACACTTAAAAAAGAAAATTTAGATCAAT
>JBNMNM010000379.1:0-3460 GCA_051275585.1 bacterium
AATTTATTTTACGTGCATAAATTTTTTGATACGGATCTCCTACCAAAAACAAATCATTAGCTTTTTCTTCTACTAATGCTCTTAGAAATCGAAGCTCGATATTAGATAAATCCTGAACTTCATCAGTAATTACGTTTTTGAACGGTCTTTCAGTAGCTGATTTTAAGTGGTTTGTTACCAAATTAAATAATTCAGCTCTGTCAACATAACTCTCCTTTTTCTTTTTGAGATTGTACTTTTCAACTAATTCCCACACCTCCATTTTTACTTTTCTTGAAATTGGTTTACCACGGCCTATTCTGGGGACTTTTAGGTAATCTTCCAAGTTTTTAATGTCATTAAACAAGATTACGTTTTGATACTCTGTAGTTAGAAATAAGGTGTCAAACTCAGTTAGATTTTGTTCTAGGAAATCATCCCATAGATCATAACTTGATTTTGAATTATAGAAATCTAATATTCTAACATTTTTGTCAACCAGATTATGTTCTTTAGCTAAATCTCTTACTAATGTGTCAATATTAGTTATCAGTATTTTAGTTTTATCTATAGACAGTTTATCAGCTAGAAGCGTTAAGTTTTGCGTTAGTGCATTTGTAAAAGTTGTGAACAAAACTTTTCTGTCATCAGTATCAATTAGAATTGAGGTTAGTTTTTTTAATCTATGAAGGGCAACTACAGTTTTGCCTGTACCGGCTCCACCAGTTACTCTTACTGATCCTTTAAAGTCAGGTTCTACTAATTTACGTTGTGACGGGTGAAGATAAATTTGCCATTTGCTTAAATCTCCATTAATAATTTCGGACATTAAGTCGTCATCAACTTCAACAAAATTTCGCTTGTTATTAATGCTGTTCGCTTTTGCCTCTATTTCTTCGGCAATAGATTTTCCTTCGTTAATTTCAGCAATTAAAAGTTCAATATTGAGTCCTTCCGTTATATAGAACAGATTTTCAAAAGCGTCATTAGGAATGTATTTTTCGCTATCTCCTAATTCATTCAAATCTTTTAAACTTCGCACCAGAATTAATGTTTGCGATGGCACCCCAATATGTAATAACTGTTCGTCTGAAAAACTATCAAATAAGTGTGGTGTCTTTATTGAATCAGGTACTTTTTTATTTACAATATTTGTTTCTGGAGCCGTAAATATTTGAGCAGAATCGGTATTGTCATTCCAATAAAAGACCTTGTTTTTTGCCCAATCCATCGCTTCATCATGATTGTCAACCCAAAGTAAATAGTAGTTATCTCCTGTTTCTGGAGCTTTTACAATCGCTCTGTATTTATCATCAATTCTTGCTGTTCTTAATTGCTGATCCTTAAAAGTTGAAATTGCTTCAAAATTAATGGCACTAGATTTAGAGTTTTCTCTGAATTTTCTTTGGAATTCAAGGACCTTTTTTTGTACGGGTTTTGGTAATGCAAATAATTGCTCCATACATTTATCGTGAATAAAAAGCTTCATCATAATATTTCACTTATTTTAAATTCATTACTATTTATTTCTCTGTAACCAGCGGCTTTAAACACTTTTCTATCCTCATCAGAAAGCGGTTGAATTACTATTTTTTGATTTTCAAACCCAAACATAGCTTCAGCATAGATACCTTCATGTTCTATAAAAAAACCGCCTTCTTCATTAAATGGAATATTATTGTCAATTAATTGTTTTACAATTTCGTGCAAGTCCTCTTCGTGGTATTTTAAGCAATCATATTTACCAATCTGATCTATTGGATTAATTGATTCTATAATCGTGTCGTTAGTTTCGTTAACGAGTATACAATCTTGCTGAATTAAATTATAAAGCTGCCAAAACTTCTCCCAATTTTCTTTTTCGAGATTTTCTTGTAACTCAGTAACACTAAATGCACCTTTGATTTTTAAATCATTTAATCTAATACCAAAAGCTAAACTTGCAAAATCATAATTTAATTGATGATCTGGAAGGTTGTAGAAACTTCCCTGGTTTTTATTTGCAGCCTGAACTGTCTGATCAATTACAACTGATGGCTTACTTAAAATTGCAGTTAGTTCGTTTTCTTCAATTGAAGGCATAGCAAATACGACTTGTTGTATTTCTAAAACTAAAGCTATTTTTTGTTTTGTAAATTGTTCTTCCAATGGATTAGCAAGTAACCAGCATAGTCGTTCCATTGAGTTCTTGGTTAACATAAAATCGCTATTGTATTTACTCCAGTAGGGGATTTTTTTGTAAATGTCAATTGTAGTTTTATACTTTTTATTATCAATCGACAAAGTATCCCTTTTGAATTGTTTAGAGAGCGGATCATTTACTTTTTCGAGAGCATCGAATTTTTCTATATCTGACCATGAAAGCGACCATGTAATTTTATCTCCAGATTCTACTATTGCATTTCTTTTTTGCAAATCATTATAAAAACGACAATTTTCTTTAGTAGCATGATACGTATAACCATCTAGATAAACCGCGATACCTTTTGCACTTGAAATTAGATCTTCAGTTAGCGGTATTCTTTCTTTCTCAATGCTTGTCAAAGAAATATAAAAATCACTACGGGTTTTGTATTTTACTCCTTCAGCTGGTCCTAATTCAAATTGTGGTCTTATCACATAGTAGAAACTATAATCTCCATTAACTACTTTTAACTTATAATTTATTATTGCATCCTCTATATAGTTTTCTAGTATAAAACCTTGTTCTTGATTTTTTACACAGTAATTACGTAAACTTCTAATAAATCGTTCTTCAAGTTCGCTTTCTTCAATTTGCCCGTTACCTGATAGAGAACCTAAACCAGTTGTAAAGGGTTCCCAACCACTTGAATTATCCACTATTTTTTTGAACAATAATTCAGCATTATTCCTACTTAAATCATCTTGAATAAATTGATTGGAGTAGGTGTAAATACAGCGGTAGCAACCATCTTTTCCTTTATGTTGGCAACTACATTCCTTGATCGCTTCGTATGCCTTTTTAATTACTTCCGTAAATTCTGAAGGATTGAAAAGTTTTTCTAAATACCCAGTACCTCCTGGAATATTGTCTAGGATAACAAGGTATTTATCAAAACGACTGTTTTGTTTATTGAATTCTGTATAGTTTACAATATTGAGATGTTGTGGATTTCCTTTATAATATTTTTTTAACCCTAATTCTAATCCTGCTTTAAACATGTTAACTTGCGCCTCACTTTCTAGATCCTGAACAGGGAGTAATACTTTTAAAGCCTCTGTATTCATCTCTCTAAAAAGGAAAACTTCCTCAAAAACATCATCCGTTTTGCCTTGATAATCAGAATTTTTATGTTTGCAATACCCGTAATGAAATTTAAAATTTTTATCAAATTTTATTTTATGAGGCGTTGAACTACTTTTGCCACAATGTTTGCAGGTCACAAACCCATGATTTGGAATCTCTTCTTGTTGATTTATGGTGATTTTATTTGCATCTGTTACTGATGAAAGGCCTAAA
>JBNMNM010000380.1:0-3458 GCA_051275585.1 bacterium
AAAATTGATAATGTTAAAGAGTTTCAGGTAAAACTGAAGAAATTAAATAGTAATCATGAAGTTTATATCTATCCAAATACAGGACATGCTTTTGCGAGTGCGAAAGGCTCTCGTTACAATAAAGAAGCAGCTAATACTGCATGGAAAAGAACAATTACATTTTTAAACAAATACCTCTAAAATCTATAATTTCTTTTAGTAAAGTCACGTTTCAAAACAACTGTTACTTTACTAAAAATATTATTTCTCTTTATTTTGATATTTTTGAATCCAATCATGTACAGCTAGGCCTGTTCCAAAATCCCACGCTTTTAACTTTTCTTTTTGAATCAGTTTTACTTCTGCAAGTTCATCATTTAAAATAATTTTTCCTTCAGCTTTAATATAATAAGCTAAAATTAATTGGTTCATTTCAAAGAAAGAGTACATTCCTATAAAATCTACAATTTCTCCATTTAAATTAATCTCCTCTTGAACTTCTCTTAAAATACCATCTTCTGGCGTTTCATCTTTTTCCAAAAAGCCTGTAATTAACCCATATAAATTGCTAGGCCATGTACTATTTCTAGCTAAAATAATTTGGTCTTGATATTCAACAATGGCCGCAACAATAGGAATAGGATTATTCCAAAAAACATAACTAAGTAATAGTGATAAAGTAATCCAGTATTTAATTAAGTCTAAGTTATTGAAAATTAAGGTTTAAATGTATATAAAATACTGATTTACTTGTGCCTAAGTACTTACAATCTTTTGCACTACAAGAGATTCTTTCTCGATTTCGTGAATGATTGATGAGAAGTTCTGACCGACAGAGAGGACAATATTTCATATATTAAACAATGGAGATTAACTAAATAATTCTTCTTTTGCAGGAACTAGATATTCTTGTAACCAAGTTCCAATTTCTTTCCTTGAAATACTGCTACTTGCAATACCAATAATCAGTTTTTCTTGAGCATCTACTGTTGATACAATTTCATACCCATTTAAGAGAAGAAACATTTCCATTGCAGCATGACCAATTCTTTTATTTCCATCAATAAAAGCATGATTTTGAATTAATGCATAACAAAGAGCAGCAGCCTTATCAATCAAGCTTGGGTATAAATCCTGACTCTGAATAGACATTAATGGCTGAAATACTGCTGACTCCAGTGCATTAAGGTCTCGCATTCCATCTTTTCCACCTGACTCACAAATAATTGCTTGGTGTAAAAAAATAACGTGTTCAAGTGATAAAAATTGAATCATGCAAGCCTTTGATAAAGTTCTTTATTTTTATTTAGAACATACTGGCTTAATTTATCAAATGATGAATTACCTTCTAATTGATTTAACTTTTCTTCAATTGCAATTTTGATTAATTCATCAGTTCGAACACCAACTTTTTGTGATACATCCTTTAATTGATTTATCATAGTTGTTGATAAAGTAACTGTAACTGTTTCCATAAATTTTATTAAATCCTCCTAAATTTTGCTTAACTAAGAAATTTAAATATAACGTATCGCTCATCATAGAGCAATATATTAAACTTCAAGATAAACTAGTATTCTATTACTTATTCTTTATTTTTTGAAAAACCATTTCAGGTGTAATTTTTACAAGACAATCATAATGCCCATATTTACATTTTCGTTGAAAACATGGAGCACAACGTAACCCCATCGAGATTGTTTGTGCCTTCGGGTTTTCAGGGCCAGTCCATGTAATTTCACTTGATCCAAAAATAGCCACTTGAGGTATTTGTAATGCTGTTCCTACATGCATTACACCTGAATCATTACTCACAAGTGAAGTCGCATTAGTTAAGATTGCAAATAATTGAGGTAAAGATGTTTTTCCACATAAATTATGAATTTTACTATTACCCTGTTTTACATCCTCTCCAAGCTGAATATCATCTTTTGCCCCAAGAACAATAACTTCTAGATCTTCCTTCTCAATCAAAATTTTAGCTAAATCATGAAAATGTTGTGCAGGCCATTTTTTTGCAGGGCCATAAATGGCACTTGGTGCAAATGCAATAAATTTTTCAGGTAAATCGAATGAAACATCTTTAAGTTGATTTTGAACCCATTCTTCTGAAATATCCAATTTAGGATGAAAATCATTTTTTACATAACTACGATTTACTAATTGAAGATACTCTTGAATTAAATGCTGATTCCGATGTTTTTTCTGATAATACTTTGCATGAGTAAAGAGCCATCCTCGAAAACTACTTTGATATCCAATTCGATCTATAGCTCGACTTTGATATGCCATTAATGCCGCAGAAAAGCTTGGTGGAAGCACATAAAAAAGATCATAGTTATTCTTTCGTAATTTCTTCCCAAAAACGGCTGCTTTTTCTTTCGATTTATCAAACGCAATAATTTCGCCACGATGCGGTAAAGGAATCACCTCAAAGCCTTTTTTCACAATCAAATCAACTTGAGAATCAGGATACTCCTTCAATACACAATAAATGAAGGCTGTAGACATCATCAAGTCTCCTAACCAGTTAGGAGTTCGGATAATAATTTTATGGATTGCTTTTGACATAGATTTTTTGAAAGTTGTTTTTCTGCCTTGAAGTTTTGATAAGTTGTCCTTTTTTGATAAAAAGTGCAAACAGAATTCATTCCGCTAGAATAATATTAGCTTTTAAGGTATTTAAAAAGGCCAGATACTTCTGACCTCCTTTTTAAACCAACAGTTTTTCTAAAGCATGAACTAAATAAAGAATATTCTTTTTATGAGATGATTCACCCATTAAACCTATTCTCCAAACTTTTCCAGCTAATGCTCCTAATCCAGCACCAATTTCAATTTGAAATTCATTTAAAAGACGTTTTCGTACCTCTGCCTCTTGAATACATTCTGGAACTTTAACGGCATTTAACATTGGCAAACGAATCGATTGATCAACAAAAGGCTCAAGTCCTAGTGGTTCTAATTTACTCAGTAAACTCCAACTTCTGAGTATTCGCTTCCATCCCCCCAATAAATTAGGGGGCTTTCTCGCTCATTTATCGTAAACTCGCTCATGAATATTACTTGGTCCAGGACCTAATAATATTTTAGGAGTAGGATTTAGTTCAGTGAAACTCATTTAATTGCCTCAAAATAAATCAATCAAAACCAAAACTAGCTTAATTTTTCTCTTACTAAGGCAGATGCAGCCTTCATATCCATTTTTCCTTGATGAGTTTTTAATTTCCCCATCACTTTACCCATATCTTTTTGTTCTGTTGCTCCTAATTCAGCAATTGTATCCAATACAATTTGCTTTTGTTTTTCATCATCATACATTTTAGGCAATTTTTCTTGTAAAATCTCAATCATTGCTTGATTAGCTACAAAGGCATCATTACTATGATCTGTAATAAAAGAATTTGCTTCTTCTCTTTCCTTAATTTCTTTTCTTACCATTTGTTGAAAAAGAACTTCTTCATCTAATTCTTTTGCAC
>JBNMNM010000381.1:0-3450 GCA_051275585.1 bacterium
GAAGTTTTACTCCCAGAGTAAATGGAAAAGCAATTCCTACGATTAATAGTTGTATGGGAACACCAGGTTATCAACCACCAGAATTCTGTAGTAACTCAGACTCAATGGAAGTTATTACTGAGCAATGTGATATTTTCTCGATGGGTGCAACCCTTTACCATGTTTTAACAGGACAACAACCCAAAACAACTCCTGAGGGAATTGCCGTTTTTGAACAGAAATTAATTGATACATTACCAGAGCAATGGAAGCTTTGGCTTAAAACTGCATTGGCAGAAAAACCGAAAGATCGATTTCAAAATTTTGATGATGCAATTAAAGCTGCACATAGCTTGGAAACTAAAGGGTAATAATGATTCTAGATCCAAAAGATATTCTTGATGATCATCGAAAATCAAATCGATGGGAAATTATTTCTAAAAATGGAAGCAGTTCAAATGCTTTTAATGAATATAAAGTACTAGATAAAAAATTTGATCGAGAGTTATTTTTATCTACTATTAACTATAATCAAGCATCATCAGATGATTCTAATTGGTTAGTAGAGTCACTCCGTGAATCAATGAAGGATACTGTAAAAAATCTTGCTAAAGACTATAATTTTCTTCCAAAAATAGTAGAGTGGCTACAGGTAGAGAATACTATTGATTCAATGAATTTTGATTTGCGAAATGAAGAGCCTATTTTAATTTATCAAAAACCAAAAACATATCAACTTAACGCCTTAAAAATTCCAGATGATTTAGGACGATTAAAAAAAATAGTTATTCAAATTCTTTATAATTTAAAAGAGTTACATCAAAATAAAGTAGTTATTCGTGTTCTTTCAAAGAAGAATATTCAAATTGATGCAACAACATACAAACCATTTTTTAGTAATTTTTCAACATTAATTCATACAAAAAGCTTTAAAGGATATAACAAAAATAAAATTACATTTAAAATTTCTCGTAAATATGCTTCTCCTGAGTGTTTTCAAGCAAATGGAAAACTAACTCCTGCAACCGATATTTATGCATTAGGGAAATTAATTTTAACATTAGTTAAGAATCAAAATATTCCAATTGATCAACCTGAAGAAAAACTACAGGAATACATTAATGCATCACCATTTCCCCGAATTTGGAAACGTTTTCTTAGTATTTGTTTAAAAGAACGACCTGATTTACGTTTTTTGAGTGCAGAAAATGCAATTGCCTTTCTTCAAGGAAAACAAAGCACAAATCAACCTTTAAAAAGAAAAGAATCCTCTTTTAAAAAAGAAAGTTATTCATCAATGCCTTCAGCATTACTTATAGTTTGGGATAAGAATCTAATGGCTAGAGGTGATCAATTAGATTTTGAGGCCTTAATTCAAAACTTTGAGAAAAAATTAAATGTAAATAAAAGATTATATTTTCACCTTGAACAACCTAAAAGAGAACCTGTTGATCAAAATATAAAAAATCCTTTTTTTTCGTTATTGGAACGTAAGTTTAAAATGAAATGTTTCCCCACAAAACAGCGGAATATTAAAGATACTGTTTTGACTGAAGTAGAAAAAATTAGTTCAAATTTTAAGCATATTATTCTTGTTGGAGATGCTCAAGAATATGCACTTCAATGTTTATTTCAATCTTCTGCTCTTCAAGACTGCCAAATTCATTGGATTAAGGCTGGAACGGCACAAGCTCCTATTGTTGTTCAAGAACAATTAGAAATTCAACAATTCATCAAAAAAAAGCATAAAAAATGACATCCACACAAAATTATCAAATCGTTTTTAATAGGACTGAATATAAAGAAATTATTAGCAAATTCTTTAGTCCTAAAAAATATACTCAAGCTCTTGAAGCATTTCAAAAACTTAAAGTTGAGTTAGAGGATGATTTAAAACCCTATTGCAAATCAGTGTTAATCAATCGAATTGCAGCTAGTGCTTCAGGAGCAATTTTATTTGAGAAAAAACAAAATTATCAAAGATATCTCAATATTTTTTATCAAACTCTTCAAGAGTATTTAGATCTTTTTAAGCAACCTGAGAATCAAAAAAATTCTCGGTTTCAAGCTTCATATATCAATGATCCTGCAAGTCGTTGGAAAGAGCATTTACAACTGACAAGCCAATTTTATGAAAAAGAGGCAAAAGAAAAGGTTGTTCAGTGGGGAAAAGAGTTTTTAGCTGTTAACAAACTTGATTGGAATCGGTTTGTTTTTGATACGTTGTTGCAACAAATTCATGAAGAGAGAATTAACTTTGCAAACCCAAACCATTTAAAAATAGCGGAATTATTCTGTCACTCTTACTTAGAACTTACAGAGTCTGAAATATATCTACAGTCAGAAAAAAATGGAAGAGTATCAGTACTCAATTTATTAGGAGATATAGCCTACTTTGGAAATGATCAAAAAAAAGCCAAAAAACAGGCATTAGAGTGGGCTAAAAAATCACTCTCTCTTAATCCAAATGATGAATACGCCAAAAGTCGAAAAAAACTATTGGAAGAACAAGAAGTTCTTGAACATAAGATTGCTCGTTTTGAACATGATGCTAACTCAACAATTGGCACAATGCGTAATCTTATGAATGCAATCCGAAAAGAAAGCGAAAACCAGAGCATTGAAGAAAAAGTTGCTCGTATGGAAAATTGTATTGATCGATTATTTGCGATGAACCGCATTATGCAAGGAGTTGAGCCTGAACTACAAAGTGGTTATGTTGAAGATATTTTGGTTGATTTACAACATTCATTTTCTAAAGAGGTGGAACTACAAATTGATTCATCTTTAAAAACATTAAAATTTTATACAAATAAAGATTCTCTAAGATTTGTACTTGAAAATTTAATCAAAAATGCTTTTGAAGCATTTCAAAGAAAAAAATTGAATTCTCCCTGTATTGTTCAGTTTTCAGGAGAAACTCAAAAATTACTTATTCAAGATAATAGTGGTGGTATTGAGGAAAAATACCAAAACAATCTTTTTGATGCCTATCAAAGTAGTAAAAATGAAATTCGAGTTTCTTCAGGGCTTGGGTTATTTAACTCAAGAAAAATGATGGAAATGCTCAAAGGAACAATTGAGCTTGCAGATACACAACCTTCAAAAGGCACTTGTTTTGTGATTTCTTTTCCTAAACAAAAAAAGAAGTCTGCATTTACAAGAAGAAAATCAAAATAAACCATTAAATATAAACAAAAATAAAAAAGGTATTTATGCAAACCAAAGGACGAATTCTTTTTATGGATAATGAACCTGATGAGGTTCGTGATGCAGTAGAATTTCTTCAAAAATCAGGATATGAAGTAACTACTTGTGAAACCATGCAACAAGCAATTGAGACTTATTATCAACAGTTTTACGACATTTTTATCTTAGATATTGATATGGATGAAAATGATGATGATGGAGTTGAGGTGTTAAAACGTTTTCAAACTCTTCATAATGAAACTCGTGTGATTATGTATAGTG